>CAJFTV010000095.1 GCA_904420055.1 Candidatus Alloscillospira gallinarum
CTCTTTAGCCGTCACAGGGCGGTCACCAGGGTAAAGGGGCCGCGGGGGCTGCTGCATCATCCAGGGAAATGTTCCCTCGGGCTGCCTAGAAGGAGGCATGTTATCAAAATCTACCATTTTACATTTTCCTTTCACAATTGTTTTAATGCTCTTTTGTTTCTTAAGTTCATTATAACTTGTGATATTTTAACATTTTTACATACAAATTGCAATCACTAAAATGCAATAGAACAATGCATAATTGGACAATAATTGCAATGTAGTTTTTTTAACTTCCACATGTTATAATACCTTCAACCGCACTATCACTAATTGAAACGGCGATTATTACAGCTTTTACTTTTAAAAGCTTTACCGAGGTACATTTATATGGATATTACTTCAACTCTTCATAACCACTGCACTCTCTGCGACGGAGAGAGCACTCCCCGGGAGATGATAAATGCCGCCATATCACTTGGGTTTACCGACTTTGGCATGTCCTGCCACGGATACGCCCCCTTTGACCCGGAATGCTCTATAGAGAGCGAAAAGGCATACCTCATGGCCATGGCCCGGCTCAAAAAAGAGTATAGCGGCAAAATCCGCCTGTGGTGCGGCATTGAGGAGGACCTTTTTGCTCCCTCTGCCTGCCGGGAAGAATATGACTACATTATAGGCGACGTGCACTACGCTCACGACCCGGCCTCCGGTGAAAATATCGCCATCGACGGCTCTGAAAACGACTTTGCACGGGCACTTAACCTAATATACGGCGGCGATGTAATGTGGCTTATCGCACAGTACTACGAGAACATGGTGAAGGCGGCAGAGCAAAAGCCGGATATCCTGGGCCATTTTGATTTGATTGTAAAAAACAACCGCAGCGGCGCCTTTTTCCGTGAAGATGATGACAGGTACATAAGCTGTGCTCTTGAAGCCCTCCGCGCCTGCATTGACTGCGGCGTAATTTTTGAGGTAAACACCGGCGCCATGGCCCGCCAAAAACGCGCAGCGCCGTATCCGGCCGGTTTCCTGCTCAAAGAGCTTAACCGCCTCGGCGGCAGGGTAACCCTGTCAGCCGACTGCCACAGAAAAGACCTGCTTGTCTCGCACCTTGACGCGGCCCTATCCGCCATACAAAGCGCGGGCTTCAAAACCATTTTAGTCTGGGAAAACGGAAAATTCACCGAAAAAGAAATTTAAAAGACATGAATTTAAATCCCTCCAGCAGGAAACACTGCAAGTGGAGGGATTTTTGCATCATGGGCACCTCTCTCCAAATACATTATAAATATGCATGGAGGAGACACAATATGGCAAGGGAAAAAAGCGCCGGAGAGGACACGCAGAGCGTGGAAAGCCGCGAGCTTCAGGAAATAAAGGAACTGGGGGCGGCATACGCAAAATCGGACAAGGGCTCCATACAGTGCCTGACTATCGTGGGCCAGGTGGAGGGCCACCAAATTTTGCCTGAGGACAACAAAACCACCAAATACGAACATGTTATGCCCCTTCTGGCCGCTGTCGAGGAGTCTGATGAGATTGAGGGGCTTTTGGTAATGCTCAACACTATGGGCGGCGACGTGGAGGCCGGTCTTGGAATTGCCGAGCTCATTGCCAGCATGAAAACCCCCACAGCGTCTCTGGTTCTTGGCGGCGGCCACTCTATCGGCGTGCCTTTGGCAGTGGCGGCAAAGCGCTCGTTTATCGCTCCCTCCGCCGCCATGACCATACACCCGGTGCGCTTAAACGGCGTTGTAATCGGTGTACCCCAGACGTACAACTATTTTGGAAAAATTCAGGAGAGAATTGTTAAGTTCATCACTGACAACTCAAACATCTCCCGAAAAAAGATAACAGAGTATATGATGAAAACCGGTGAGCTGGCCGCCGACGTCGGCACGGTAATTTATGGCGAGGAGGCGGTACAGTCCGGACTTATCGACCAGCTTGGCGGGCTGTCCGACGCGCTGGACTGGCTCCACGGCCAGATAAAGCTGAACAGGCGCCGGAGGATTAAAAAAACGTCCAAAAAATAATTAAACAATATTCTCTTCGGTGAGTGTGGAAATTCCCGCCACAATGTGATATTATAAATTTGTGTTGTCTCTTTAGGCAGGACATTTGAGATCTGGCCGTGCTGCCCTGTGTCAGTGCGGAAATATACAGACCATATCTCAGGTCTGGCCCCGTGTTCGGCACGTCCGGGTTCCGGGGTCAGTTTAGGGGTCAATATGCCGGCGAAGACTATTTCTTTGTCATCTTCGCCGGACAAAATGGAGGGATAGAGCTTGCCGATACTTATAGCTATTTTTCTGGGAATTGTCCAGGGTGTGACGGAATTTCTGCCCATATCAAGTTCCGGCCACCTCTCAATCCTCCAGAACATATTTAAACTTGACTATTCGGAAGAGGAGCACCTGCTTTTCGACGTCATGCTCCATATGGGAACGCTTGTGGCCGTGTGCTTTGTGTACCGAAAGGATATAATGGAAATGATAAGGGGCGTTGTCAAAATGTTCAGGGGCGAGCTGGATTTTTCCGCCTTTGGAGACCCCATGATACCGCCCACGCGCCAGGCTCTCTTTATCGTTGTTGCTACGCTGCCGCTTCTCATAGCGCTTATATTCAACGGTGCGGTAAGCCGCCTGTTTTCCAGCACCGGCTTTATAGCGTTTGCCCTCATTGTGACAGGTACAATCCTGTTTGTATCCGACAAATACGTCACCCCGGGGCATAAAACTGCAAAGTCCATAACACTGAAAGACGCTGTAATAATCGGCCTTGCACAGGCCTGTGCCGTAATCCCCGGCCTGTCCCGCTCAGGCACCACAATCGCCGTGGGCATGACATGCGGCCTTACAAGGAACTACGCTATGCGTTTTTCCCTTCTTTTGTCAATCCCCGCAGTTATTGGCTCTCTCATTGTAAGCCTTATTAAAGCGATAGCTGCCGGAATAAACTGGTCGCTTATTCCCGTATATCTCGTGGGATTTTTGTTCTCCGCGATTGTCGGCTTTTTAGCTATCCACCTTCTGAAATATATAATCAACAAAAACAAATTCGGAAGGTTCTCATATTACTGCTGGGCTGTCGGCGGTATAACGCTTATACTTTCCATCATTATCTGAGCTGAGGTGAAATAACAATTGGCCCAACAAAAAAAATCCACCGCAAAAAAGCCTGCCGGTAAAAAATCCGGCGGTAAAAAGGGCTCTTCTTCCACAAACAACAGTACTGTGCCTGTGCGCATGATTGTGGGAGTTTTGATGTTCCTTCTCGGCATTTTTGCCGCCATTGGATATTTTAACAGCGACGGCGTAATTATAAAAGTCCTCTGCGACGGTTTTAAGGGACTGTTAGGCTGGGGTTATTACCTCGCCCCGCCCCTTATCATAATCGCATCAGTTATGATTTTTATAAGCAGGGGCAGGAAAAAAATGATACTGCGTGGAATATGTACTCTGCTTGCCTCGATAGCCGCAAGCGGCTTAGTCCACCTCTTCCTGTACAGCGACAGCTTTGCAATCGGCGACCGCGGCCTTGCCGTAAATCTGTGGAACAGCGGTATAGAGCTTCAGTCCTGCGGATTTTTAGGCGGCGGTCTTGCGGTTTCATTTACATATCTGTTCAGCCGTATAGGAGCAATCGTTCTGATTTTTGCAGTTTTAATAATTCTCGTTTTGGTCGCATTTAATTTTTCACCCTCCGCTTTCTCCCGCAGCGTAAGGGAAAACCGTGAAAAGAGAGCGCAGGAAACTGTCCCGTTTGCACCGGAAGAACCCGAGCCGGTTAAAAAGCAGGCCAAAGAGGATACTCCCTCTCAAAATCCGAGACGCAAGCGCCGTACCCCTATCGACATTCCCTTAGACGGCGAGGAGCGTCCTGCCCCGCCAAAGCCGGTATCCCCCAAAGAAGTATTTGAAAAGGTTAAAAGTGATGAGGAGCTGTTCACAGAGGAGCCGGGAGTAATGCCTCCGGGCGAGTTTATAAAAGAACTGGGCGCCGAAAAGCCGCAAAAACCGGTTCATTCATACGTAAAGGCAGAGGAGCCCAAGGAGAACCCGGACAGCGACGGAGAAGAGTTTACCGCCCCCGACACAATGATTGAGGACAGCAGCGAATACACATACCCGCCTTTAAGCCTCCTCGCAGCCGGTTCCGGAAAAGGCCCGGCGGCGGACGGCGCAAACGAGGCAAGGCTCAATTCCGAGCGTCTTGAAACTGCGTTTCACAGCTTCGGCATAAATGTGGGAATTACCGCTTATACCCGCGGCCCCACAGTCACACGTTACGAGGCCGAGCTGGAGGCCGGGACAAAGCTGTCCCGCATAACAAATCTTGAAGACGATATTGCCCTTGCTCTTGGCGCCCCGGGCGTCCGGATAGCGGCAATGCCCAATAAAATCGCCACCGTGGGAATTGAGGTGCCAAACAAGGTTGTAAGTCAGGTGCTTTTACGGGATATAATCGCCTCTCCCGAATTTAAAAATTCAAAGTCCCCCCTCACCTTTGCCATTGGAAAAAACATCTCCGGAGAAGCGGTCGTCGGCAATATCTCAAAGCTGCCCCACCTTCTTGTGGCGGGTACAACGGGCTCCGGTAAATCAGTGTGTTTAAATTCCATGATACTCAGCATACTTTACAAGGCGAGCCCGGACGAGGTCAAGTTTATAATGATTGACCCGAAAATGGTGGAATTTAAAATCTATAACGGCATTCCCCACCTCCTTGTGCCTGTGGTCACAGACGTGAAAAAGGCCTCCGGCGCACTGCAGTGGGCCGTTGTTGAGATGATGAAGCGCTACCGCTATTTCTCCGAGGCAAATGCCCGTGACCTGGCAAGCTACAATGCGAGCCTTGAAAATGACCCCGAATCTGAGGCAAAGCCCATGCCACAGATTGTAATTGTTATTGACGAACTGGCCGACCTAATGATGACAGCGGCAAAAGAAGTTGAAGAATCTGTCTGCCGCATAGCCCAGATGGGCCGAGCCGCCGGAATACACCTTGTCATTGCCACGCAGAGCCCCCGCGCCGACGTAATAACCGGACTTATGAAGGCAAACATTCCGTCCAGGATTGCCCTTAAGGTGTCGAGTTCTCTTGAGTCACGCATTATTCTGGACGCCGGCGGCAGCGCCGACAAGCTGGTGGGCAACGGTGATATGCTGTTTAACCCAATCGGCATTTCAAAACCCATAAGGGTTCAGGGTACATGGGTTTCTGACAGTGAACGTGAAAATGTTGTAAACTTTGTAAAACAGCAGTCTACAGCGGAATACGCTGAGGACGTCATACATCAGATTGACAAGGCAGCCGAGGAAAAGGACAAGGGCAAAAACGGCAAGCCGGCCGGCGAGGACAACTCTCTCGGCGATTATGACGAGCTTCTCCCCCAGGCGGTTGACATCGTTCTGGACTCCGGACAGGCCTCCGTCTCCATGCTCCAGCGGCGGCTGAAGCTGGGATATTCAAGGGCCGCCCGCCTTGTTGACCAGATGGAAGAGCTTGGCGTTGTGGGCCCGTTTGAGGGCTCCAAGCCACGGCAGCTGCTCATGACCCGCCAGCAGTGGCAGGAGCGCCAGTATATAACAGGCACAGCTCCGGCAGACACACCTTTAGCGGAGCCGGAAGATTACTCTCCGGACAGCTACGATGAGTGATTATCTGC
>CAJFTV010000096.1 GCA_904420055.1 Candidatus Alloscillospira gallinarum
CATGACTCCGCCGGGACATACAATACCGGTACTGTGCGCGTAAGCGTATCCGCGTTTAATACGAGAGATGAGATGGCACAATTCATTAAGATTTGCAAAAGAATAACAGTAAATTGAAATGATTTACAAAATTTTTTCATTCTAACATTGCCAAGAGAGTAAATATATAATATAATATCTTGAATTAGTTTATTTGTCAGGAGTGTACCTATGCAGGCGATTAAAGAAGGAGTTGCTATAGTATGGAACATACTGATGTCGGTCAATGTCATGGACATCATCGACATCGCCATTATAGCGTTCATTTTTTATCGTCTGCTGACTTTTGCCCGCAAGACAAGCGTCGGAGGTCTTGTCAAGGGAATTATAATTATTATCTGCATTCTGTGGATTTCGGACCTTCTCGACCTGACTATGATAAATTATCTTCTGGAGCGCACAGTGCAGATGGGTGTTATAGCACTTATTGTGTTGTTCCAGCCGGAAATACGAAAATTTCTGGCCACTGTCGGCAGCAGTAAAATCAGTATATTTTTCAGGAAAAGAAAAGACTCATCTTCTGTGGAGGCGGCTATTAATCACACGGTTGCCGCATGCGTTGAAATGTCAAAGACCAAAACCGGGGCGCTTATCGTGTTTGAAAACAACATTCATCTGGACGAATTTGTCAAATCCGGCACACAGATGGACGCAATCCCCACGACAGAGCTGCTGCTTCAGATTTTTTACCCAAATACACCACTTCATGACGGTGCCGTTATTGTAAGGGACGGAATTGTCGCTGCAGCAGGGTGTATGCTGCCGATGTCCACAAACAGCAATTTGAGCCGCGACCTTGGCATGCGGCACAGGGCCGGAATTGGTATTGCCGAGAGGACCGATGCCATCGCCGTCATTGTCTCAGAGGAGACGGGGGCTATTTCCGTAGCTGTTGACGGCATGTTAAAGCGCCGTCTGACGCCCGATATATTTGAGACGCTTCTCAGAAACAAGCTGGTTCCGGACAGAGAGACGATTAAGGACAAGTTTATGAATAAGGTGAAGAAAAAGAATGGTTAAACAGACGTTAAACAAAATTTTCACAAGCCGGGCTTTTTTCGTCATCTTCTCAATTCTTGCCGCAGTGAGCCTTTGGGTATACATCGCGTACAGCGAAAACCCTGACATCACCGAATATTACAGCGGCATTCCGATTGAATTTGTCGGCACAGACAGCCTGCAGGATAAAAATTTAATTGTCACCGCATCCGATGTCAGCCAGGTTTCGCTTCGCCTTTCAGGCAAGCGCATAGACATGACAAAGCTGAAAAAGGACAACATATCCATTGTAGTGGATGTTTCCAGGGTGACTGTCTCCGGTACGCATCAGTTAGACTACGACATTGACTATGGCGACGGGGTTGCTGCCGACGATATAGTCGTATCAAGTGCCTCTGTAAATTATATAACAGTAACTGTTGAACCGCTTACTCACAAAACAATACCTGTAACCGGCGATTTTAACGGCAATATTGCGGAAAACTATATCGGAGCAGAACTTGAGGTCACACCCGCAACTATTAAAATCTCAGGCCCGAAAAATGTGATTGACCGTATAACTTATGCCTATGTAGTGATGGAACGGGAAGAGATATCCGCCACAACCACTGATACGCTTCCATATAAGCTCATGGACGCAAACGACGTGGAGGTCGTGTCCGACCTTGTTACCTCCGACACAGACAGTATTGTCGTCACGCAGAAGGTATCCCGTGTCAAGGAAGTACCGCTTACCGTGAACTTGGCTGAAGGCGCGGGCGCCAACTCAAGCAACACGACGGTGACGATTGAACCCTCCTCTATTACAATAATCGGCGATGCGGAAATTGTTGACGAAATAAACACTATTTCTCTTGGCACAATAGACCTGTCCAGCTTTACCTCAAATTACACGAGGGAGATGCCGATAATCCTGCCCGACGGTGTAAGTATCCAGTCCGGCGTAACATCTGCAACAGTAAATATCAGCATCGTGGGTCTGGACACCATACAGGTTACTTCCTCAAACTTCCAGATTACCAACGAGACTGACGGATACTCTGCTGATTTACTGACAGAGAGCTTAAACGTCACTATCAGGGGTTCTGCCTCACGTCTTAACGGTATCACTGCACAAAATGTGCGGATTGTGGTGAGCCTTGAGGGAATAGGAAATTCAGAAGGTATGTTCACGATTGAACCGCGGATATACATAGACGGAGTTTCGGGAGTTGGGGCCGTAGGCGACTACGAGGTAAATGTGAGGGTATCCAAAAGCTGATGTTTGGGTATATAAGGCCGGTCCAGCCGGAACTGAGAGTTCGTGAACTTGACCTGTACAGGGCATGCTACTGCGGCCTGTGCCATACAATGGGAGACAGATACGGCATAGCCTCCCGCTTTCTCCTCAATTATGACTTTGTGTTTCTGGCAATGCTGCTATGGACGGGGGATATGGGCACAGATATCTGCAAAAAGCGCTGTATTGGCTGCCCGCACAAAAAGAAAGCTTTCTGCAAGAACACTACGGCACTTGAAAAGTGCGCAGGAATGAGCGTAATTCTGTACTGGTGGAAAATACAGGATTCTATCGCAGACGAAGGATTTCTGAAATCCGGCGCATACAAAATCCTTGGCTTCATGTTAAAGCGGGCATATAGAAAGGCGTCAGCGGATTTTCCGGAATATGATGCTGTGGTAAGGGATTCCATCACAAAACTCTCTGCCCTTGAAAAAGCCAAATGTGCCTCAATTGACAAGACCGCCGACTGTTTTGCTGTTATACTGAAAGCGGCCGCGGCGGCAGAGGACGACCCGCGGCGCCGCAGAGTGCTGGAGCAGGTTTTATACCATACCGGCCGCTGGATATATATCGTAGATGCCTGTGACGATTTTGCAGAGGATATCTCCTCCGGCGCGTACAATCCGGTTGCAGAGCGCTTCGGTCTGCATGAATCGCCGCTGCCGGAAGATATTAAAAATCAGTTAAAAATTACATTAATGAGCTCACGCAATCAGGCTGGAAATTCCTTTGAGCTTCTTGAGGAAACCGCCTGGAGCGATATAATAAGAAATATCATTTTTTTAGGCATGCCCGGTGTGGCGGAGGCTGTACTGACGGGCATATGGAAGAAGAAAAACCGTAAATAGATTTAACAAAAGAATGGAAATGTGAAATGAACGATCCGTACAGTGTTTTAGGCGTTTCAAGAAACGCCTCAGATGACGAAATTAAGAAAGCTTACCGTGACCTTGCGCGAAAATATCACCCGGATAATTACCATGATAACCCGCTTGCCGACCTTGCGCAGGAAAAGATGAAAGAGATTAACGAGGCATATGACGCCATAACCCGAGAGCGCTCTTCTTCCTCCGGAAAAGGTGGAGGAGGAACATACCAGGGCTCTTACAGCGGAGGTTACAGCGGTTCCGGTTCTTCGTCCTCATCAGGCGGCGACCTGGGACGGGCGAGAAACGCCATTAATTCCGGGGATATCGCCACCGCTGAGAGAATACTTAACAGCTGTTCTGTCAGAAATGCGGAGTGGAATTACCTCATGGCCATGGTCTATTACAGGAAGGGCTGGTATGACGAGTCAATCCGTTACTGTCAGACGGCTGTGAACATGGACCCCGGCAACTACGAGTACCGTCAGGCATTGAACAACATGACCGCCGGCGGACAGGCGTATCGTCCGGGCGGATATTATCAGGGAAATCAGGGACAGGGCTGTGACATGTGCGACGTGTGTGCGGCGCTTATGTGCTTTAATATGTGTTGCGGCAGGTAAATTATGAAAAAGAATACCAAGACAATAACCATATGCGCCATGATGATTGCGCTATCCCTTGTATTTATGTACATCGGAGTGCTGCTGCCGTCAGGCAGGGCAGGCTTTATGGCCGTCGCCTCACTATTTACACTGGCCGCTGTGATTGAGTGTGGATATGTTCCGGCTCTCTGTGTTTTTGCAGCCTCCTCAATACTCGGTTTTCTCATTATGCCGGACAAAGCCCCAATTATGTTTTATATCCTGTTTTGCGGGTATTATCCAGTAATAAAGAGCTTGTGTGAAAAGCTTAAAAGCCGTGTGCCAGAGTGGATTATAAAACTGGCCGTTTTCAATATTGCCCTCACTGTTATGGTAATATTCTTCAGGGAGCTTTTAATGATGTCTTTTCTAGACAGGCTCTCAGGCGCGGCACTTATTGCTGTAATATATATTTTGATGAATATCATCTTTGTAATCTATGATTATGGTGTATCAAAGCTTGTGCAGTTTTACATGTACAACATTCACAATAAAATACGTTAGAAGGAATGCCAAATGATTAAGAGCATGACCGGTTATGGAAGCGCTTCAGGAAAGAGCGGCAAGCTCAACATAACTGTTGAGCTCCGCAGCGTAAACAACAGGTATCTGGACTGTAACATAAGAATTCCCAGAATTTATACGGCCGTTGAGGACGCTCTTCGTGCCTGCGTACAGAAGCACGTGTCCCGCGGCAAGGTTGACGTCTATGTCACAATCGACTCCTCAGAGGCAGATGACGCCGTTATTACGGTAAACAAAAACGTGGCCGGACTTTATGTCAAGGCTCTGGCAGAGCTTTCCGCGCTGTACGGTGTTAAAAATGACCTCAGTGCCCTTGCACTTGCCAAGTTTCCCGATGTCCTGACAGTAAAAAAAGAGGAGACGGACACAGACGAGCTGTCATATGACCTCTGTGCCATTATGGAGGAAGCTCTGGCGGGCTATGACAAGATGCGTGCAGTAGAAGGGGAGAAGCTGAAAGATGATATTTTAGGAAGACTGACCCTCATCTCAGAGTTTGTTTCACGTGTGGAAGAGCGCTCTCCCAAGACTGTTGCCGCATATCGTGAGCGCCTTGCAGACAAGATGTCTGAGGTTTTAAACGGCAAAGAAATCGACGAGAACCGCATTCTGCTTGAAGCCGCAATTTTTGCGGACAAGGTAGCTGTAGACGAGGAGACGGTAAGACTGAAAAGCCACCTGTCCCAGCTTGAGACAATGCTTGAGAGCAGCCAGCCTGTAGGACGGAAAATTGATTTTCTCATACAGGAATTAAACCGGGAGGCAAATACCATCGGCTCGAAATGCAACGATACTGAGATGGCGCAGATAGTCGTGGACATCAAGGCAGAAATTGAGAAGATAAGGGAGCAGGTTCAGAATATCGAATAATTTGGGGGACGATATAATGAAACTCATTAATATAGGATTTGGAAATCTCGTTGCGGCCAGCCGGATAGTGTCTATTGTAAGTCCGGAGTCGGCGCCTATTAAGAGAATAATATCCGATTCCAGAGACAAGGGACAGCTTGTGGACGCAACTTTCGGCAGACGCACAAGGGCCGTCATAATAACCGACTGCGGATTTGTAATCCTCTCGGCACTACAGCCGGAAACCGTCGGCAGCAGATATGGCGGAAAAATTGAGGGCAGCGCTGAGGAGGATACCGATGAGTAAACATATTGGAAAGATATATGTTATTTCCGCCCCCTCCGGCACCGGAAAGAGCACTGTAATTGCCGAGGTGCTGAAAAGGAGCACTAACTCAAAATTCTCTGTATCCGCCACAACCAGGGCTCCGCGCCCCGGGGAAAAGGACGGCACCGAATACGTTTTTGTCTCACGGGATACATTTCTGGATATGATAGAAAAGGACCAGTTTCTCGAATACGCCGAATATGCGGGAAATTTCTACGGCACGCCAATAGAGCCCATAAGAGAGTGGAATTCTCAGGGGTATGATGTGATACTTGACATTGAGGTAAAGGGCTTTAAACAGGTAAAGGAAAAAGTCCCGGAGGCCATTGCGGTATTTTTAATGCCACCCTCTATGGAGGAATTGGAGCGCCGCCTGCGTTCCCGCGGAACCGACAGCGAGGAGACAATACAAAAGCGGCTGAAAATTGCAGCAGAAGAGCTTAAGCTGTCCGAGGATTACGACTATGTCGTACTAAACGACGAGGTAAGTCTCGCGGCAGAAAAGATTATCAATATAATTGAGAGCGAACGGGAGTGATTTTATTATGATGTTATATCCGTCTCTGTCGAAACTTCTTGAACACGCCGACAGCAGATACCTGCTTGTAAACATGATTGCCCACAGGGCACGCCAGATATCGGCTCAGGCTGAAAAGGACGGCGAACCTTTAGACGAGAAGGCCGTATCAATAGCAATTCGCGAAATTGCTGACGGTGAGCTTGAAAAAAGTGAGCATGAAGAGCCAGCGGCCGAAGAAAGTGAACCGGAAGACAAACCAGAGGAATGACATCGGCAGTGTAAGGGGAACCTTACACTGCCTGCGCGTTAAAAGCAGGTGCATACAGTGAAGACTGCCATAGCAAAACTCGCTGTTTCGGCAGCCACATACCACATAGACAAGCCGTACACTTACCTGATACCCGATGAGATGTCGGATAAAATAGAGCCTGGCATGCGCGTAACCGTGCCGTTTGGCAGAGGTAACAGGAAGTGCGAGGCATTTGTCCTGGCAACGGGTGAGGCTGATAGGGAAAATGAGCTGAAAGCCATAGAGTATATCCTCGATGAAGAACCTGTCCTTGAAATGTGGCAGTTAAAGCTTGCCATGTGGATAGGTGCGCGTTTTTTCTGCACAGTGTATGAGGCGGCACGGGCTATGCTGCCTGTGGGAATGTGGTATAAGGACGGCAAGAGAAATGTCGGTGACAAGACAGAGCTTTTTGCACAGCTTGACATTCCCGGTGATGAGGCGCTCACTATTGCCGGGACAATAAAAAAGCGTGCTCCGGGGAAAGCTGCGATACTCCGGCTTATGGCCGAAATAGGCGGCGCATGGGTCAGCGAAATTACTTATTTCACCGGTGTTGGCAAGCAGTCTGTCACACGGCTCGCCGGAGACGGATATATAAAGCTTATACGCAAAGAGGTCTTTCGGCGTCCGGAGATAAATGCCAGTAAAAACGGCAAAATATCTGCGCTGAACTCAGAACAGCAGTCTGTTCTGAACGGACTGATAAAGCAGTACAGCAGCGGCGCTACGGCTGCGCTTCTGTATGGCATAACAGGCAGCGGAAAGACGAGCGTATATATAAAGCTTATTGAACACGTGCTCTCCTCGGGACGTGACGCAATTGTTCTGGTACCGGAAATCTCACTTACACCCCAGCTTATGAGCATATTTGCCGCAAATTTCGGCGACAATATCGCGGTGCTTCACAGCATGTTGGGCATAGGTGAGAGGTATGACGAATGGAAACGGATAAAGCGCGGAGATGTGCATGTTGTGGTCGGAACACGTTCAGCTGTGTTTGCCCCTGTGAAAAACCTCGGCCTTATTATTTTAGATGAGGAGCAGGAGGCAACATATAAATCTGAAAGCAGTCCGAGATATCACGCCAGAGAAGTTGCCAAATACCGCTGCGCCCACAGCGGGGCCATGCTTCTAATGGGCTCTGCAACCCCTTCCGTGGAGAGTATGTATAACGCGCTATGCGGGAAATATACACTGTACAGACTGACACAGCGCTTTAACAGCGCCAGCCTGCCTGAGGTCATGACAGTAGATATGAAAGAGGAGCTGCGCTCCGGAAACGGCGGAGACATAAGCCGCCGGCTTGCCCGGGAAATTGCCATGAATATACAAAACGGCCGGCAAACTATCTTATTTTTAAACAGGCGTGGGGCAAATTCCCTTGTGACCTGTAAAAGCTGCGGTTATACATTCACATGCGACAGGTGCAGCGTATCGCTTACATACCACAGGGCAAACGGGCGCATGATGTGCCATTACTGCGGGTATTCACGCCCGGCAGAGGACACATGTCCCCAGTGTGGAAGTACGTTGAATTACCTGGGCTCCGGTACACAGAAAGTTGAGGAGGAGCTTCACGAATTGTTTCCTGAGGCAACAGTTATACGAATGGACGCCGATACTGTCTCCGCGGCAAAATCACACGAGAAAATTCTTCAGGAGTTTAAAAATAAAAAAGCCGATATTCTCCTTGGGACGCAAATGGTGACCAAGGGGCTTGACTTTGAAAATGTCACCCTTGTGGGTGTCCTGTCCGCGGACAGGAGCCTTTATGTAAATGACTACCGGGCACGTGAGCGTACTTTTTCCATGATTACTCAGGTGGTAGGCAGGGCAGGCCGCGGCAACAAGCCCGGAAGAGCCCTTATACAGACATTTACGCCAGATAACCCTGTAATTTCTCTCGCTGCACGGCAGGATTATGACGCATTTTACAGCGATGAAATAATTCTTAGGCAGGCAATGCACATGCCGCCTTTTTCAACCCTGTTTACAGTTACCGCCTTCGGAATTACAGAGGCGGACGTCATGCGGGCGTGTGCCCGGGTAAAGGCGGCTATGGCAGGGTATCTCAGCGGCGAGGATATAAAAATACTCGGGCCGGCACCGGCACTTGTCACAAAAATAAATAACAGGTTTAGATATCGCATTACCGTTCTTGGGGCTGACACCAAAAAGCTCAGGGATACTATATCACACGTTGTTAAGGTGGCCTCCCGTGACAAAACTTGCCGCGGCGTGGCCGTCTATGCGGACCTTGACCCCGTTGACTTATAGACAGGAGGAAAAAATATGGCACTTAGAAATATACTTACTAAAGACGAGCCGCGGCTGAGGAAAAAAAGCCGTGTGGTAACCGAGTTTAACAGCAGGCTGTGGCAGCTTATTGACGACATGCGCGAAACGCTCCTTGAAGCCGACGGCGTTGGTCTTGCAGCTCCGCAGGTCGGCGTCTTGCGGCGGATTGTGCTGGTTATGGATATAAACATGGAAGGGAAGAGCCCGGCTGAACAGATTATCGAGCTTGTTAACCCTGAAATAATTGCGGCCTCCGGCGAGCAGTCCGGCGCTGAGGGGTGTCTCAGCGTGCCGGG
>CAJFTV010000097.1 GCA_904420055.1 Candidatus Alloscillospira gallinarum
CCCGTGCTGCTCCTGAAGGTCCAAAAGCAGATTTATAATCTGTGCCTGAATCGACACATCCAAAGCAGACACCGGCTCGTCGCACACGATAAACTTTGGGTTCAATGCCAGCGCCCGGGCTATTCCAATACGCTGGCGGCGGCCGCCGTCCAGCTCATGGGGATATGAGTTTTCAAAGCGGACGGCAAGGCCAACCGTGTCCATAAGCCGGCGGGTTTCCGCAATCTGCTCTGACTTGCTTAGTTTTCCCTGAAGCCGCAGTGGCTCCATTATTGACTCGCTGACGGACATTCTCGGGTCCAGAGACGCATACGGGTCCTGAAATATAAACTGCATCTTCTCACGTAGCTCTCTGAGCTTTGCCCTGTCAGGCTTTGTGATGTTTTCACCCTCAAAGTATATTTCTCCGCTGGTCGGCTCTAAAAGGTGCAGTATAGTTCTGCCAAGCGTGGACTTTCCACAGCCGGATTCGCCCACAACGCCCAGGGTTCTGCCCTCCTCCAGGGCAAAGGACACTCCGTCAACGGCGTGCAGATACCTTGAACCGGTCTTGAAATATTTTTTCAGGTCTTTTGCCTCAACCAATGCTGCCACTGTTTACCTCCCCCTTCTCCGCAAGGAAACACTTTACCATGTGTCCCGGCGTTACTTCTATGGGCTCCGGGCTGGACTTTAAGCATCTGTCCGACGCGCGGGGACAGCGTTCTGCAAACGGGCAGCCTTCCGGAAGCTTTGACGGGTCCGGCATAAGCCCCTTAATCGGCTTCAGCCGTCTTTCATTTGAGTCGAGCCGCGGCAGTGAGCCGAAAAGCCCGATTGTGTACGGGTGAGCCGTGCGGTCAAAAATATCCTCCGCCGTACCGTGCTCAATTATCTCTCCCGCATAAACGACGGCCACGGAATCGCATATTTCCGCTACTACTCCAAGGTCGTGGGTTATAAGGATAACGGAAGTCCCCAGGCGCTGCCTTAGCATCTGCATCATATCCAGAACCTGTGCCTGAATTGTGACGTCAAGGGCTGTCGTCGGCTCGTCAGCCAAAAGCAGCTCCGGGTTGCAGGCCAGCGCCATAGCGATTACCACGCGCTGTTTCATGCCTCCGGAAAACTGATGCGGATACTCCGTATAACGCTCCATGGGGATACCCACCATCTCCAGCATGTCACATGCACGGCGCACAGCGTCGGCTTTTGATATCTTGTTGTGCAGCCGGATTGCCTCTGCAATCTGAAATCCTACGGTCTCCACGGGGTTCAGGGCTGTCATTGGGTCCTGAAAAATCATGGCAATCTGGTTGCCCCGAATGCTGCGCATCTCCTTTTCGGTCTTTTTCATGATGTCCTCGCCCTTGAAAACTATCTCTCCCCCGCAGACCTTTGCAGGCGGTGTCTGGAGTATTCTCAGAATTGAACGCGCTATCGTGGTTTTTCCCGCGCCGGTTTCGCCAACGAGGCCAATTGTCTCTCCCTTTTTCACATTGAGGTTTACACCCTTGACCGCGTGGATAACCGCCTCGTCTGTGTGGTACTCAACTATAAGGTTCCGTATTTCAAGTACATTTTCAGCCATTACAGTCACCTCTAATTTTTCAGCTTCGGGTCAAGGGCGTCGCGCAGCCCGTCTCCAATAAGGTTAAATCCCAAAACGGTAATCATAATGCAAAGGCCCGGGTACAGCGCCAGTTCTCCGTTTGCTCGGAGGAAATTTCTCGCGTCTGATATCATTGCGCCCCACTCCGGCGTTGGAGACTGGACGCCAAGACCTATAAAGCTGAGGCCCGCACCGGACATCACCGCGCCGCCTATGCTCATGGTTATATTTACGATAAGGGGAGATATGGCGTTTGGAATTATGTGGTGTATGAGTATTGATATATTGCTGGCGTTGCAGCATCTGGCCGCCTCTATATACTCGTTGTCTCTGACTGTCAGAATCTGGGCGCGCATCATTCTTGCAAACCCCGGAACCATGCTTATCCCTATTGCAATGATGGCATTTCTTAAACTTGGTCCCAAAATGGCCGCAAACGTAATACACAAAAGCATCATCGGTATGCTCTGGTATATATCGAGAAAGCGCATTAAAAGATTGTCAAGCCAGCCTCCGAAGTACCCGGCGATTGCGCCGATAATTATGCCCAGCACCGCCGAGATTGAGATTGCCAGCACGCCCATTGCAATAGACTGTCTGGCGCCCCATATAAGCCTGCTCAGAACGTCGCGCCCTAAACGGTCTGTCCCCAAAAGGTGCTCTGACGACGGCCCCTCCAGGGTGTGCCGCTTATCCGTGACCTCATATCCATAGGGTGCGATAACGGGTGCAAGTATTGCCACGAGGACAATTATCACAAGGACAACAAGGGATACCATAGCCACCTTGTTCTTTTTGAGCTGATGCCACGTCATGGAAAACCTTGATTTCTTCTTATTTACCTTCGTTTTCTTCGCCATTTTTACTCCTCCTTCGCGGCTGTGGCACTTCCTGCCAGCATCTTTTTGTGCTTACGCTGTTTTTTGCCGCCGGAATACTGGGAGCGGATACGCGGGTCAATAATGGCGTACAGGATATCCACCACGAGAATAACTATGCTGAACAGCAGAGACAAAAACAGCACGCTCCCCTGAATTGCCGGATAATCCCTGTTTGTAAGCGCGGTAATCGTGTACGTTCCAAGTCCCGGTACGGAGAATATTGTCTCCGCAATAAGCGCCCCGCCCAGAGCCATGCCGAATATGGCCCCCACACTGGTAATCACGGGGATAAGCGAGTTTTTAAGCACATGCCTGTAAAGCACCGTCCTCTCGTGGACGCCCTTTGCTCTGGCTGTGGTGATGTAGTCCTGACGGATTACCTCCAAGGTGCTGGACCTTGTGAGACGTGCAATGCTCGCGGCGTACCCCAGGGCAAGGGACACCACAGGCAGCACCCAGCCGGTCCAGTGCTCTATGCCGGAAACAGGGAATATGCTGGTTTTTACCGCGAACCACTGTACAAGCAGCAGTGCCAGCCAGAACGCCGGCATGGAGCTGCATAAAAGGGAAAAGAATATGGCCAGATAATCCTTCCATGTGTTCTGGTTCGTGGCCGCGAGTATCCCAAGGGGAATTCCGATTATCACCGCCAAAAGAACGCTCAGTATAGCAAGGAGAGCGGTGTACGGAAATCTTGTCATAATATCATCAAAAACCGACGTCTTTGTGATATACGACGTTCCAAAGTCTCCGGTTACTGCCCCTCCGATAAATCTGGCATATCTCACAAGCAGCGGGTCATCAAGCTTTAAGTCTTCGCGCACCTTCTGATATTCCTCTTCCGTCGCCGTTGAACCTGCCACAATTCTCGCCGGGTCGCCCGGTGTGATATCCATGAGGATTGTAACAATCAAAACGATACAGAGTAAAATTGGAATCATCAGTATAAGGCGCTTAACTATGTATTTAATCATATTTTTGGCACCTTCTCCTCGCCTTACTTAGTCACAGATGGGCTTTTAAGTCTTCTGCGCTCATCTTTTTCCGGCGCCGGCATCAGCCGGCAAAAACTCTGTACAGATACAGCTCACTGTCTGCCATACCTGTCTGCTAAAAACAGGTAACATGAGGAGGTCCACGCCGACCAGAAAAGCCCACGCTCTCCAAAGGCCGTAAGGCTCCTGTCTTCCTCACCTGTAAGGGCGTTGTAAATGTGGAAAAAGCCGTGTTTTTTAAGTGCCCGGCAGTAATCAAGAGCCGTCTTTTTTGCAAGGTCCGGCCGGCCGCAGGCCTCAAAGGCCATGCACATGAGATACTCCGCCGGCGTTATAATGCTTCCTGCTGTAAAACCGTGTTTAAAATAATTGCTTGTAAGCCCCTCACTTGCAAGGCCATAGGGTGTGACAAACCCATCGGGACTGTAGATGGTGTCAATGCACTTTTCCATAATCTCCCGGGGCAGCCTCTCCCCCAAAAGCAGAGGCATAAACAGTGAAATATTAAGGCTGTCGGATTTTTCCCCTGTGACGGCGTTAAAAGCTATCCACTTCTCCCCGTCCCAGAACTTCTCTATGATTTTTTCTATGAGCTTCTCTGCCCGTTTTTCCCAACCTGCGCACTCCTGAGGGCTCATGCCGCATTGTGCACCAAGCTTTGCCACCGCCTCCATTTGCAGTGCCAAAAACGTGTTAAGGTCCGGACTTGCACAGGGAAATCCGATTGTAGAATAATACGGCGCGTCCTCCCAGCCTGTCTCAAGACAGCTCTGAAACTCTGCCAGGCCGTCCCCGTCCTTATCCCTGAACCTCACAAAGTACTCCGTCCACTTAATAAGCTTTTCCAGAAGCCACTTTTTTTCCTCTACCGGAACATGGTCGAGCTTTCCGTTTTCCATGAGCCACATCAAAATTACCCCGTTTATGGGCGGCTTCAGCCCGTCTCCTCCCGGCAGTGCCTTAAACGCCACGCCGTCGGAGAGACGGCCGTTTTCGTCCATGTAGTCAAAGCAGGAACAGAAAACCTCCCACGCAAGTTCCGGGTCTCTTGACAGCCACACCGCCTGCATGGGCTGCTGCCAAACAAAAGCCGACTCAAAAATACAGTGAATCATCTTTACCATGGTCCTTTTGTAGTCCGACTGTCCATCAGGCTCAACTATCATGCTCCATGTCTGCCAGAGTGCCGGAAGCCTCATATCCTCAAACTCCGAGGGAAGCTCCGGCATTATCTTCTGACAGAAATCACCAAAGTTCTCCCTTACAGCTGTTACGCATTCCTCATACGCCGGATAGTCCTCCAACGGTCTTTTTACCGGGTCTGTTATAAAATCCTCAAACGTCGCCGAAACAATTCCGTTTTTGTCCGGGAAAATGTCTATGTATCCCGCTCCCGCCTTGAGCTCTCCGGCAAGCGGCGTTAAAAGCAGTCTCGACAGATTAAAGTCCAAAAGCCACCTGTTCTCTCTGTCAAGCATATTTATAATCCCTGTGGAAAAGAACTTGGGCCTCGGCGTAATTCGGAGCCCCAATCCGTCCTCTCCCCGGCACATGGCCATAAATCGCTCTCCAATACAAAATCGTATCTCCCCGTACCTCGTCTCAATAACTACCTCCTCCGGGGTAGTTTTCAATATACAGGGTACCGGTACGCCGTCACGCAGCGCCTCTAACTTTATCTGCCTGTACCCGGAGTCTGCGTCCAGATTCGCCATCGCAAAACCTATAGTGCGGCAGTTGCACAGCCACAGGTTGCATTTGCCGTAGAGATCCTCCCCAAAGTTGTCGTTTGCAAAAGCAATGTACGACCCGCGCCTTGAATACGGCGCGTCAAGCAGACTTACAAACTGTTTCCCTTCCATCTCTTCCTCCTTTTCATAATGCATTTAACGTATCGCTGTTTTTCTCCGGAAGTATTGCGGTTAACATGACAAGCGCGCTTGACGCTGCCCACGTTGTCCACGGCCACCCGTCGGAACCCGTTGGATTTGGATAAGTCACAATAGGCGAGCCGTCTACCTCTGTCGGCAGCGGTGCAAACCCCAGCAAAATGCCATTTTCATAGAGATTTTTGCATACCCGGCGGCTTATCTCACGGGCCTCGTCAATTTTGCCGCACCTCATAAGGCCCACGGCCGTCAGCATATTACAGGGGGTTATAACTCTCCCAAGCACAAAGTTGTACCCAAAATGACACATGGGGCTTTTAAGGCTCTCGGTGGCAAGGCCAATATCAGTCAGCCACTCTCCCGGCGTCATAATGTCTCTGGCAAGCTTTTCAATTATGTGCTCCGGAAGCCGCTCTTTTCCCAGTACAAGCGGCTGGAACATCGCGAGGCTCTGACACTTTATGTACTCCCCTGTCTCTGTCATGTAACCTACAAACTGCTCTCCGTCATAAAGCTCGTTTACAAGCGTATCAAGGAGCCTTTCTGAACGCTCCCTGTAGTCTTTCGCCTCATCTGTCCTGCCCAGCTTTTCCGCCATCTTGCCGCAGGCGTCCATAAGCATAATCATGTAGGCAAAGAGATCCGGCGTCTCAATGGGAAATCCCTTTTTATACAGGGACAAATCGTCCCAGCCTGACTCGTGGGCGGAGAAAATATACACCCTGTCGTCTCCGTGTCCGGCGTTTCTGCGGCTCTGCCAGAAGTCAAGCCACTTTACAAATTTTGGGTACATCTCCTCGCAGTCCTCATATGTTAACCAGTCGTCCCCGCACTGGCTGAATATCCAGTCCAGCGCAAGGGCCTGAAACGCAGGCTGCATTCCTCCTATGCCAATTCCATGGTAATTTACGCTGCCGGAAATCTGGCCGTTCGGAACCTGATAGTTAAACATCACTTTTATAAGCCGCCAGGCCTCTCTTGGATTTTTCAGTATGGGCATGGCGTTGTAGCTCTGCTGCCAGGACATGGCGTAATTGGCCCAGACAAGGTGCATAAAAACCATGGGCTCTAAAAAGTTTCCGCATACACCCGACCTGTGGGACCATATGGTATAAGCCGCATACCTGTAGAGGTCCTCCCAGCCCTCCGCCGGCTTTAATAGGTTTGTCTCCACAAAGTC
>CAJFTV010000098.1 GCA_904420055.1 Candidatus Alloscillospira gallinarum
CCCGGTATTGATGCGTTTTTCTCCATTAAAAAGTAAAGGACACATCAGGTAAATTACACATGAAAAAAGTAATATTTGGATCTGTAATGTTTTTAGCAGGTCTTATATCTGCTGCTGTGCTCCTTGCCGGCACTATGGCAAATGACTGGACTTTAAATGGCAGTCCATCTTCATTTTGGAATATGTCACGGTATGGACTTATGCCCGCATTTTATATCTTTGTTGCAGTTGCTGTTTTAGGTGCCGTAATTGCAATATGGGGCTTATTTGACAATGCAGATTAAAAAACGAAGCGTGTATGATTTAATAGTCATACACGCTTTATTTTTCATTTTAATCCTTGATAAATGTTATGCTGGCGTCTTTTTTTAGCGCAAGATTACATTCCGCCTCGGCACACTTTGTAATGCCCGCGATAACAGGACACGCAACGTGTACGGGAAAATTCTCTCTGGCGTATTCAAACAGCGGGCCGTCTCCCGGCTTTACAAGGCACAGCTCATATGGGTCAAACGTATCCCCTATTTCCTTTGCCATTTTCTGTACTGCCGGACAGCCGGACACAATCGTGAGCTTTACATCATCCCCCGCGGCTTCCGCAGTGACCTTAGTCATAAATCCGCAGATACCGGCATCAATTTTTACTTTTGTCATAAAATGCATCTCCCATGTATTCTACATTCTGGCCGCACAAGCAAGCCGTTTATCCATATGTGTACTCCGCCTATATTGCCTTTAATCTGTCAGCTCCATCTGTCTTTAACAGAAACAGGCCGCCCTGAAAAGGCGGCCTTTAATACTTTAATATATGGCGTCAGATACACTCTCAAGCCAGTCGCCCTCAACCTGCTCAATATTTCCATTGTCGCACTTTTCCGCAAGCTCCGGGTTTATTGGTATTCTGGCGATTCTCTCGATGCCGTATTTTTTAGCTATCTCCTCTATGTGGCTCTCGCCAAAAATATAGTGCTTGTCTTTACAGGAAGGACATTCATAGTATGACATGTTCTCAACAATGCCAAGCACCGGCACTTTCATAAGTTCCGCCATATTCACCGCCTTCTCCACTATCATGGACACAAGCTCCTGCGGGGAGGTGACAATTATAATACCGTCAACGGGAAGCGACTGAAACACCGTAAGAGGCACATCGCCTGTTCCTGGAGGCATATCCACAAACATGTAGTCCACATCTCCCCAATAGACGTCACTCCAGAACTGTTTTACAGCGCCGGCAATAACAGGACCTCTCCACACAACGGGGTCAGTCTCACTGGCAAGAAGCAGGTTTATGGACATTATCTCAATCCCGTTCTTCGATTTGGCGGGAATAATGCCAAGGTCAGAGCTCATTGCCCTCTCGTGTACGCCGAAAACCCGGGGAATGGACGGGCCTGTTATGTCTGCGTCCAGTATGGCGGTCTTATATCCCTCACGGCTGGCATTCACTGCCAAAAGAGAGGTCACAAGTGATTTTCCAACACCGCCCTTGCCGCTGACAACAGCAATAACTTTCTTTATATTAGACATCTCGTTTGCAGGCTCCACAAGGCTCTGGGGGGCTTTGCGCTCGCCGCAGTCGGAGCCGCAGCTTTCACAATTATGGGTACATTCGCTCATTAATTTTCCTTCTTTCTCTCATTTTATTATATTATATTCCTTATCGCCGGCAAGGTCAACTTGCACTGTGGCGGTAATTTTCCGCTACTAAAAATGTTTTTCTATTAACATTTATACTTTCTCCCGGGCATAGGACATATAAAAATACGTCAAATATACTATGTTTATACCGCGCTTTCGGCAAAAGTACATGACCGGCACAAAAACACAGACATTTTTCTATATAAAATTACATGCTTCAGGTATTGCATTATATCCGCAACGGCATTATAATAAATATACTTTGTTAGATTAAATCGGTGTATCATTCCCCTTTTTTGATACCTAAACTGCCCAAGTGTTTTAGTTGCCGCAGGTCACATCAGAGCGAAACGGCGCGCATTTGCGGACAGACCCACCTAAAGTGTTCATCTCCATTTTATGCCAACATGTGTATTACAAACATATTTAACCTCAACTCAAGGCGCTTGTGACCACCGCTCTGGCGCATACATGCCGTGATATTCAGTATCACGGCATGTTTTTATTATATCGCTTTACTCTTTGAAAAATACTGCTCATGCAGCGAAATCTCCTGATTGTTTGTAGTTTCGCACATTAAAGTCATAAATATTCGTTGCTTTCCAGCAAAACATTTATTTTTTCTTTTTAGATTTCCACTGTACTACAGCAAGGACTATCGCCGCCACAATACAGACGGCAATTATAATTCCCCAAACCCACATATGATTGTTATCATTTGTATCTGGAACTGCAGATAATACCGGGCTCCTCGACATATGCATTATGTAAACTGTCGCCGGCACTGTCACAACAGCCAGTACCATAAGGACAATATTAATTATCTTTCTGCCCACAAATTTCCCTCCTTGATATTTATTTAAAGCGTACTTGTACGGCACAGCGTTATATTTAATTTTATATCCCATGTCCCATATCGTCAAGCCATTTTTTAATCTATTGCTTTCTCGCCTCACGCGTGGTATTTTATAAAAAAACATTTTGGAGATGATATCCCATGTATGAACTAATTCATGTCCGGGGAAACAGCTATTATATAAACTGTCCGGCCAAAGTCGGACTGGTACGGCTCAGCGGGGACGATGTCTGCCTGATTGACGGAGGCAGCGATAAAGAAGCCGGTCGAAAGGTAAAAAAGCTGATAGAGGAAAACGGCTGGCATCTCACCGCCATATACAACACCCATTCAAACGCCGACCACATCGGCGGCAACAGATACCTTCAGCAGCACACGGGCTGCCGCGTATTCGCGCCGGGAATTGAATGTGATTTCACAAACCACACGGTTTTAGAACCATCTTTTCTATATGGAGGCTATCCGTTTAAAGAGCTGCGCCACAAGTTTCTAATGGCACAGGAGAGCCATGCAGAGTATCTCACCGACGAATGTCTGCCGGAAAATCTCAGAAAAATAGACCTGCCGGGTCATTTCTTCTCCATGGCAGGCTTTATTAGCTCAGACGGGGCCGTATATTTAGCCGACTGCCTGTCAAGCGAGGAGACTATAAAAAAGTACAAAATAACCTTTATCTATGATGTCGCCGGGTATCTTGACACGCTGGAAATGGTTAAAAAGCTCGACGGCGAGATATTTATCCCCTCCCATGCCGACGCCACCGAAAACATTGTGCCCCTTGCCCAGACAAATATTGACAGCGTACTCTCCGTCGGCGACACAATACTCCGCATATGCGCAGAGCCCCATAGCTTTGAGGATATCCTGCAAAGACTGTTTACAGAGTATGGCCTTGCAATGACATATGAGCAGTACGTCCTTGTGGGCAGCACCGTGCGCTCATACCTCTCCTGGCTCAAGGACAGCGGAAGAACTGAGGCATTTTTTGAAAACAACCGCCTCTTATGGCGTGCAATATAGAAAAACCGCTCCGGGTTTATCTGGAGCGGTTTTTGCTTTTACTCTCTTCTCAGCGCCTCAATTGGATTGAGCTTCGCGGCTTTTACCGCCGGTATAAGTCCAAACAGTATTCCAATTATCATTGAGAAAACAACGGATATGAGTATAGCCGGAATACTTACGGCCGTGGGTGTGTTCATAAGCGAGGACAGCAGCTGCGCCAGGCCGATACCAACTATTACTCCCAGGATACCGCCGAGGCTTGTAAGCACCGCCGCCTCTGTCAGAAACTGTCTCAGTATGCGCTTTTTCTTGGCTCCGATTGCCTTTTTAAGACCAATCTCCCGCGTGCGCTCTGTTACGGTGACAAGCATTATATTCATTACGCCAATACCGCCTACCACAAGGGATATGCCCGCAATCCAGACAAGCTGTTTGTTGGTGGCGTTTGACATCTCCTGAAGCTGTTTTGCCTGCTCCAAGAGGTCTACGCTCTTATACTGGTATTTGCCGTCATCAGTCATTATCTGATTTTCCGTCAGATAGTCCGCCACGTCCTTTCCAACCTTTGTCATATCGTCAGTTCTCGCGGTACTCACCGCAACGGACTGGGGTTCGTCAAACCTGTACACCACCGGCCATGTAGAGCTGGGAATGAATACGTTTCCCGACTCGTTTCCGGCATACATGTAATAGTCGTTGAGGCTTTTAATAACCGGCTCATAGGTATCCTTCTGCTCCACTACACCTACAACGGTAAACGTATCGCTGCCTATCTCGATTACCTCCCCAACGGGGTCAATACCGCCAAAGAGCCTTGTCACTGTGTTCCTGTCAACTATGGCCACCTTCCTGCCGTCTTTATAGTCAGAGTCTATAAAGCCCCTGCCCCACATTATGCCGTATCCGTAGACGTCAAAATAGTGGCTGTCAATTCCAACTACACTGCCGCTGTACGCCGTATTCTTATAGAACACGTCGCTTGAATATGACCTTGCAAGGAATACAGAAGCATCTTTCACAAGGTCCATTTCCTCAATCGCCCGCCTTGTCTCCTCCGTCATAATCCTCACACTCTCCGGAGGGGTACTATACTGAAAATCCACCGGGGAATTGTACTCTGTGTCGTGGAGGCTTACCACCACGGCATTTATTCCGGAGCCTATAAGGTTCTGCTTTATCTGGTCATTTGTACCTTTTATGGTCGACACAATTGTTATAATCGACGCTATGCCGATAATTATGCCAAGCATCGTAAGAAACGAGCGCACTTTGTGGGACCATACGCTCTGGAACGACATTGCTATATTTTCAAGCATACAATCCCTCCTCAGCTGTACAGCTCTTCAAGAGAGCCGTCTTTAATTTCTGCGCCGTCACGTACATTATCGCCATAGGGGAAGGCAATTCTGTCCTCTGATGTAATGCCACTGACTATCTCCGCATAGCTGTCCCAGAGATATCCGCCGACTGTAACTTCTCTCTTATGGAGCTTTCCATCATCACCGGCTACATAGAGATAACTTTTTGATCCCTCAGTCAGCACAAACGGCTTTTCAATGTATATACCATGATTATTCCCTTTTGAAGAGTACATAACTGAGACATAATAGTCGTCGCTTGTAAAGTCCGCATCGTCACTCACAAATACAGTAAACGGGTAATATGACACATTTCTGTTGCCGTTTGAATAGTTACCTGCGGAATCAGGAGATGGAAACTCTGATATCTCCACAATTTCACCGGGTATCTCCATGCCGGTAGACCAGGACATCACCGTCACTTCCTGTCCTACCTTTACAGTGGCCAGGTCCATTTCCGTGAGAGTTCCGTTTATATAGTAGCCTCCTCCGCCGGACACCAAAATAAAGGAGGAGCCGTTTGTCTTCGCCTCGGCCGGGTCGGCAACACTCTTTACAACGCCGCTTACCTCTGCCGTTACAACGCCGGTATTCAGCTCAAGCTTAAGCTTTTCGTACTTTACCTGTTCCACCTTGAGCTGAAGATTTAAATCCTTGATTTTTTTCTCACATTCATACCGCATCTGTGCTATTTCCGCCGCGGTGTACTGGGGCTCCTCCGGTGTCATTCCCGGATTTTCAGGAGTTTCCGGCTGAGAGCCGCCGTCATAGGACGGGTCGGGCTTATAGACGGAAAACACAAAACTGCCGTCCGTGTTTCTTGTAAACACCATTCCCCAGTATTCCAAAAGCTCACCGCCGGGGTTATCATATTCCCTCTTTTCAAATATCACATATGCCGTTTTTGATACATACGTGGTATCCGACGGCGGAGTCTCAGGCTCTGTGTCTCCGCTTTCCTCCCCGTCACCGCCGCCCTCGGGCACATCACCTGTCTCACCGTCCTCCGGGGGCTCCGGCTCCACCGGTGGGTCCGGATTTACAGGCTCTAAGGGAATAACAGTATTTATAAAATCTTCAGTGTACCAGAGGCTCGTGTCCCAAAGGTATATGTATGGGCTTGCCTCCGTACCGCTGCCGCCCCGGAGATATGGCAGTGTCACCGGGTCCAGGGGCTCTTCAGGTTCGGGTTCCGGCTCCGGCACAGGTACATATGGTTTATACGTATTTATCTCATTGAGACGCGCAGTCTCTTCAGTTATCTGATTTTTTGTCTTTTCAACCGTAATGCGCTGACGCTCAAGCTCTACATCTGAAAGGGTGGTGTCAAACGACGCCAGCTTGTCGCCGGCAGAGACCTGCTGTCCCTCCTGGACATATACCTCTTTCAGCGTCTGTGTGGGGGAGATATACACCGTCTGCATATTTTCCGTTGAAACCATGCCGGAGCACTCTGACTGGTCGCCAAAATAGTCAGTCATACCCACGTCGTAAATGGAAAAAACGCCCACCGAACCGCCGCGGTTTTTAAGTAGCACCGCGCCGCCAACAGTTGCGGCACTAAGCACGAGTACGGCTGCAACACAGATTATGATAACTTTCTTAACTTTTTTCCTGTTCTTATTCAACTGCCCCACCCCCCTCTTCCGGAGACAGCATGCCGTCTTTTATATTGTATATTTTGTCTGCGCACAGGGCAATGGAGCGCTCATGGGTTATCATTACTATTGTTGACCCACTGCTGTTAAGCTCCCTGAAAAGCTCCATAATCTGCTGCCCCGACACAGAGTCCAGGGCGCCCGTCGGCTCGTCTGCCAAAAGCACCTTGGGATTTGAAATTGTGGCCCTGGCTATGGCGACTCTCTGCTGCTGGCCGCCGGAGAGCTGATTTGGCATAAAATTCACCCGGTCCCCAAGTCCGACCCCCTCCAGGGCCTTTATGGCACGCTCCCGTCGCTCTTTTTTCCTAACTCCCGCGTAAAGCAGCGGCAGAGCCACGTTGTCTATGGCGTTAAGCTTCGGCAGAAGGTAAAAAGTCTGAAACACAAAGCCAATGCTGCTGTTTCTTATCTCCGCCAGCCTGTTGTCGTTTGTCTCGGCGATATTCTCCCCGTCAAAAATGTACTCTCCTGAGGTAGGCGTATCAAGGCACCCCAAGATATTCATAAGGGTAGTCTTGCCGGAGCCGGAGGGCCCCATAATGGCTATATAGTCGCCCTCTTCCACCGAAAAGTTGATATCCTTAAGCACCCGGACCGTGTCCTTGCCCTGGGGATAATCCTTGCATATGTCTTTCATACTCAAAAGCATACTCTTATCCCTCCGCTATAGACGCATCTGAGACAGCATTGGACACGC
>CAJFTV010000099.1 GCA_904420055.1 Candidatus Alloscillospira gallinarum
CCAAAATGAAAAGTATACCCTTGACATTGGTATAGCACCAAGGTTTATAATCCAATACGTAGTGGAAGTTTGAAATTGGGCGGTTTTCCGCTCTAAAAAGCCACAGTATCAGATTGAGAACGTGGCGGTATTGGAGGAAATTACACAATGAAAGACGTAGTAATCGTAGAAGCGTGCCGCACAGCTGTCGGCAAGATGGGCGGCTCTTTACGTCCCTTAAGCGCATATGACCTTGCATGTGTCGTATTAAAGGGCGTCCTTGACAGGAGCGGCATAGACCCCAAAGAGATAGACGAGGTTGTAATGGGTCACTGCCGCCAGTCCTCAGACGACCCCAACATCGCAAGAATCGCCGCCCTTGAGGTAGGTATTCCCGAGACAACTCCGGCTTACACCGTAATGCGCCAGTGCGCTTCCGGCATGACTGCCGTTGTAAATGGAGCGATGAGCATTATGTGCGGCCAGAACGACGTTGTCATCGCCGGCGGCACAGAGAGCATGTCAAACGCTATCTTCTATATCCGCAACGCACGCTGGGGCCTGGGCACCGGCACAACCCAGCTTATAGACGCCCTGACCGAGGGGCAGTTCCGCAGCCAGCCCCAGGAGATATACGGCACATACAACATGGGAATGACCGCGGAGAACATAGCCCGCGAGCTCAGCATAACACGCGAGGAGCAGGACGAGTTCTCCTACAACTCACAGAAAAAGGCCGCTGACGCAATTGCTTCCGGCCGCTTTAAAGATGAGATTGTCCCTGTGACAGTCCCTCAGGGCAAGAAAAAGCCCCCAATCGTATTCGACACAGACGAGTTCCCGAGGCTGTCCCCCATGGAGACCCTTGCAAAGCTCAAACCCTGCTTTAACATTGAAGTTGAGGAGGACGGCAAGCTCTTCGGCTCTTCCGAGCTCACCGGCACCGTGACCGCCGCCTCATCTTCCGGCCGCAACGACGGCGCCTCCGCCATGCTTCTCATGAGCGAGGAGAAGGCAAAGGAGCTGGGTCTTAAGCCTATCGCCAAGATTAAGGGCATGGGCACGGCCGGCTGCGACCCCCGTCTTATGGGTCTCGGACCTGTGGGTGCTGTTCCAAAGGCACTTAAGAACGCAGGAATTACAGACGATGACATCGGCCTTATTGAGCTCAACGAGGCATTTGCCGCTCAGTCTCTCGGCTGCATAAAGCAGCTCGGCTGGGAGGACAAGATGGACATTATAAACGTAAACGGCGGCGCAATTGCCCTCGGTCACCCTGTCGGCTCCTCCGGCTGCCGCATAATCGTCTCCCTTGTCCACGAGATGAAGAAGAGGGGCGTAAAATACGGTCTCGCAACGCTCTGCATCGCGGGCGGCATGGGACAGGCCGTAGTTGTAGAACTTATGTAAGTTAGCGGGCGTGGATAAAACAGGCCCACACTTAAATAAAAATTTATAAAGGAGATTGAATGTCATGAATCTTTTCGATCTTACAGGCAAGAACGCAATGATTGTCGGCGGAGCCGGCGGACTTGGCAAGCTCGTTGCACAGGCTTTTGCCGAGGCAGGCGCAAATGTTGCAATCGCTTCCCGTACAGAGGAGAAACTCAAAGCCGCATGTGAGGAGCTCAAGGGCCTCACTGGCAAAGAGTTTAAGTACTATGTTATGGACGCAGGCAAGGAGGACCAGGTTGAGGCTGTTGCCAAGAAGGCAAACGAGGACTATGGCCACATTGATATCCTTGTAAACTCTCAGGGCGTAAACAAGAAGTTCCCCGCGCTTGAGTTCCCCATGGACGTATTTGACATGGTTATGCACGACGACGTGGCTTCTATCCTCATGACCTGCAAGCATTTCGGCAAATACATGAAGGAAAACGGCTATGGCAAGATTGTGAACGTAACATCTGTCCGCGGCAAGATTGCCACAAAGGGTCCCGGCAACGCCGCTTACTGCGCTGCAAAGGGCGCTGTTGACATGCTGACAAAGCAGCTGGCTTCCGAGTTTGGTCCTTTCGGCATCACAGTAAACGCCTTTGGCCCCAACATAATGAAGACCCCCATGATGACAAAGGTCTTTGAGATGCGCGCTAAAGAGGCAGGCGTAACTGTCGATGAGTATTTAAAGGCTCAGGGCGCAGGTCTGCCCATGCGCCGTATGTCTGACCCCGAGGACTGCGTAGGAACAGCGCTGTTCCTTGCCGCTCCCGCTTCAGACTTCCTCACCGGCAACATTCTCTATCCCGACGGTGGCCTCACCGCTATCGGCTAAACCGAGGAAAACTGCTTAAAAACTGTCCGCTCTGTTTTTTAACAAACAGAGCGGATTTTTTTGCTTTGCATGCCAAACAATATTTCCGCATTGTCTTACCGCCGGCACCAAAGCACTTAACTTTTGCGCCATAATAAGGAGTGATATTTTGTTAGACATTGACACGTATATGAAAAAACTGCTGTCGCTTTTGAAAGATGAATTCGGAGACGAGCTCCTATACCTGGGGCTTCAGGGCAGTTACCTCCGGGGAGAGGCAACGGAGGACAGCGACATTGACGCCATGGTCATATTAAATAAGCTCTCTCCGGAGATGCTGAGAAGATACCGCCGGGTTATAAAAAAGGCAGGGCACGAAGCGCTCTCCTGCGGTTTTATATGCGGCAGAGAAGAGATGAAAAGCTGGAACCGGCTTGAAATCCCCTGCCTTTTACAATCCACCCGGGACATTTTCGGCAGGCTCTCTGATTTTGTCCCGGCATACTCTCCCGACGACCTGCGCCAATATATAAAGCTCAGCCTGAACAGCCTGTATCACGCCATGTGCCACACATATGTCCACGGAGATACAGCACCTGTGCTGACAGAGTTTTATAAATCAGCGTTCTTTATCCTTCAGGCAATTCACTATCACAGCACCGGCAAATTTATAAATTCCAGGAGCCTGCTGAAAGAGGCCCTGCGCGGCGAATATAAGGATATCCTGCAAACTGAGCAGTCTCTGAAAGCAGGTACGTTTACAGACTGTGATACGGCCTTTTCCACAATCTTCTCATGGTGCCAAAATGCAATGTTAAATATGTAACTTTTTGAACTATTATTGACATGTTGAAAAAACCGGGAGAGGGGTGTCCCTCTCCCGGTTTTCGCTTCTAATCAGCAATCTAAAAGTACCGCAGAAATTCACATACAGCCACAGCCGCGCGCTCCGCGGCCGAATCGCAGTTTGCATAGTAGCTGTCAAGTCCCGGCTCTTCGCAGGAGTCAGATACGCTGCGTATTGCAATAAACGGCGTATCATTTAAAAAACAGGCGTGAGCTACAGCCGCCGTCTCATTGTCAACACACAGGGGATTAAACCGGGATATTATATCCTCACGTCCGCTTTCCTCAATAAACGCCTCACCCGTGACAAACATTCCGAAAGCCGCGTGACCTCCCAGCGCCCTTTTTGCCGTGTCCAGAAGGGCCGTGTCCGAGTAAAAAATGCCCTCCTCCATCTTAGGGAAATGCTTCGTAAGGGCATCAGGCAGGGTGTCGTGATATGCGCACTTTACGGCAACCGCTACTGAGCATACCGCCGCTTCCCTGCTCATTCCTCCGGCCACGCCTGTATTTATAACTGCTCCGGGGTGAAATCTTTCACATATTATATTTGCGGCGACAGCGGCGTTTACCTTATTTGTGCCGCAGCACACCACTACCGTTTGCACGCCTTCAATAGTACAGGTGTAAAATGTGTATTTTGAAATTATCTCTGTTTCTATGTCCGACGCCCTTTTTAAAATCGGCTCAAGCTCCCGCTCCATGGCGCAGATTACCGCCGCCTCTTTTTTCCCCATCATCTTATCCCCCTCATTTTTTACTCCACAGGCAGCCATGCCTCAAAAAATCCGGTGAGGCGTCCGTTATCCAAAACGCTGCACACAAGCGTGCCAAAGGCATTTCCCGCCGGTGTCAGTCCGTTTGTCTTTGCAAACCTGTACATATAATCCAGATGTCTGGGAGAAAAGGCATTTTTCCCTGAGCTTTTAAAGGCAGAGTGTATACATTTCTTTGACTTCATGTGCGCAACAGGCGGTTTATAGTCCACCTTAAACTCTTTTACATACTCCATCTCAAGAGAAAACCCCCAGGAGTATTTTGCCTCGCCGGTGCTGCGCACGGCGGGACATTCAAAATATCTCGTTGAAAACGGCATATATTCCAGCCACCGTCGGCTTATTGTCTGGAGGGTGGAGTCGCTTTCATACTCAAAATTATGCCTGTTCAGATAGTATATAAATTCCGGGCCCATATCTACCTGGCATTTTCCAATTAATTCTCTGGCATTTTTTATGGTCTGCTGCTGCTTAACAAGGCGCTGGGCCAGAAGCGTATAGCGCCGGGCCGCCTCTTCAATCTCCCCCTGCTTGTCACTCAGGCAGGACAGCAGAGAGTCATATGTACTTTTTGATTCCATATTGGCAATTTCGTCAATGCTGAACCCGAAGTTTTTATACCAGAGGCAATCTATGAGGAAATTTATGTCCCACGTGTCATAATAACGGTAGCTGTTCAATTGACCTTTTTCAGGAGATACCACGCCCTTTTTTTCGTAATAACGAATAAGGTCCGTTGAAATGCCAAGAATTTTCGCTACATCTCCTATTTTATAACGCATGAAATCACCTCTATTAGCTAATAATTACATTTATAGTACATAATGCCATTTGGGCATTATCTATCAGACAGTTTTCCCGGGTTTTTCCGCGGTTCATGTGAAAAATGGGACAAATTCTATATATAATAGACATACTGTGGCTATTATACATTAAAATATTTGAAAAACCAAGAAAAAATAAGAAATAAACTTGACATTGGAATAGTACTAAGGTTTACAATTCTCTTTAGGTAAAACCCGAAAATATAATTATTTAGGAGGATACTATCATGGCATACATGCCCCTTGACAAAAGTAAGTTTTATCTTGAGACAGAGAAAATGACTAAAATCTGGGACCTCTCTCAGCCCTGGGGCTGGGATACTCCCCTGTGGCCGTTCCCCGGTGCACGTTCTGACCTGAACTTCCCCCGCGGACAGTATCTTGAGCGTTTCCATAAGCGTACCAACACTTACACCGGCACACTGCATGCCGCTACTCACTGTGACGCTCCTAACCACACCCTCCATCAGGAAGAGGTTGACCGCGAGCGTTACGGCTATACACTTGCTGAGCTGCCCCTTGAGCACTGCATCGGCTCCGGCGTTATCGTTGACCTGACCTGGATGTACGACGAGTTTGAGAAGGCATTCAACGCCGCCGGCGGTGACCCCGCAAAGATGGGCGAGTGGGCTGAGACACCTGACAAGAAGGGTGTTATCTGGCACATCATCACTCCCGAGGACGTTCAGAAGGCTCTTGACAAGGACGGCCTTGAGATTCGCCCCAACGACTGGGTTGTTCTCAACACCGGTTTCCATCGTTATTGGCGTATCAACAACGATAAGTACTTCAACTACTATCCCGGCAATGGCCCTGAGCTTGCAAAGTGGCTCATGTTTGACAAGAAAATAAAGGGTATTTCCGGTACCTACGGCGCTTCCGATTCCGTTATGTGGCACTTCCCTGCCAAGGAGCAGATGCCCTGGCTTGCTACAAACTACAAGCTGGCTACCGGCCGCGACATCGACGCCGACTACCCCGATTACGAGCCTTGCCACCGCCTCTTCGGCCAGCACGGCGTTATCGCTGTTGAGAACGCCGGCGGCGACATCGACCAGGTTACCGGCAAGCGCATGACTATCGCCGCATTCCCCTTCCGCTGCGAGGCTGCTGACGGCGGCATGGTACGTCTTGTCGCCTGGGAAGAGGGTTCTTTCTAAGCTTTTGCTGCTGACCTTTGGCTTTGCGGCGACATTTGCCGCAGCCGCATCATAAACAGAAAAACGTCTCGCCGTCAGTTGCGGCGGGGCTTAAAGCGGGAGCAAAATGCCCGCAAAATTCACTCTGCTGCGGGGAATTTGAAAGAGTTCCCCGCGGCGGCAGGGTAAAAAAAGGTAGAGGTAAAATGAAAACACTAAGCGACATCAAAAAAATTGCCGTGCTTGGCGCCGGCACAATGGGCCCCGGAATTGCTCAGACATTTGCCATGGGCGGTTACGAGGTGACCATGTGGACAAGAAGAGAAGAGACAAGAGAAAAGGCAAAAGCCGCATTAAAATCCAGCCTTCAGACTTTTGCTGACGAGGGCGAAATTAAAGCTGAGGATATTGACACAATATACAACCGCATTAGTTTCGCCATGACAGTACCTGACGCTATAAAGGGCGCTGATTTCATTATGGAGACCATTGTAGAGAACAAGGACGCAAAAATTGACCTCTACAATCAGATTGCCGAGGTTGTGGAAAGCGACGTTATTATCGCCTCCAACACTTCTGCTATGAACATCTTTGAAATCGTACCTGAGAAACTTCTTCCGCAGCAGATAATCTGCCACTGGTACTCCCCCCCGCAGCTTATCCCTCTGGTGGAGGTTGTTAAGAGCGAGCAGGCTCCACAGGAGTATGCAGATATAGCCATGGCCATGCTGAAAAAGTGCGGCAAGACGGCTGTATTTATGAAGAAATTTATCCGCGGTTACATTGTAAACCGTCTGCAGCAGTGCCTCAACCGTGAGATTTTCTATCTCCTTGATGAGGGCTACTGTGATGCAGAGGCAATTGACCTTGCCGCAAAGGCATCTTTCATTCCCAGAGCTGTTGTTCTCGGCCTCTTAAAGCGCGCCGACTTTGGCGGACTTGACATGACCGCAAACAACTATAAGAATCACAGCTACACCATGCCTGAGCACGGTGATGAAATGCCCCATGTTCTTGAAGAGCATATTGAGCATGGAGAGCTGGGAATTAAGACCGGCAAAGGCTTCTACGACTACACCGGCGTTGATATTGAAGAACTCAAGAAGAAGAGAGACGAACAGCTCTTTGAGGTGTTCAGACTCGCAAAGAAGTTCATGGACGACCCCGTTTAATAGGTATTTTCAAAATTACTGTTTTATAAATTGTTTTTATTGAAAGGAAGTAAATTAAAATGGCAAAGTCCAATAAGATCATCATTCAGTGCTGCATGTGCGGCGCCGGAACAAAAAAGTCACAGGCCCCCACAGTTCCCTATACTCCTGAAGAAATTGCACGTCAGGTAGTCGAGGTGGCAAAGGCTGGCGCTTCCATCGCCCATATTCATGTCCGCGAGGATAAGGAAGTAAACGGCGAGATGCAGATTGGCTACAAGTCCATGAGCCTGCAGAAGTTCACCGAGACCGTTGAGCTCTGCCGCAAATACTGCAAAGAGGCCGGTGTTGACATTATCATCAACCTCACCACCTCCGGCGGTGAGTACGAGGACCAGAAGCGTCTGCAGCACTTAGGCGCATTAAAGCCCGAGATGTGCTCCTTTGACCCCAACACCCTCAACTGGGCAAACAGCTATATCTTTGAGAACAGCCCCCGTTTCTTAAACCTTCTGGCTGAGGAAGTTGTAAAGCAGGATGTAAAGCCCGAGTTCGAGGTATTCGATACAGGTCACATCGACAGCGTTATGTACTATGTAAATAAGCACAATATCCCCAAGCCCCCACACATTCAGTTCATCATGGGTGTCGGCGGTTCAATGCCCGGCACTGCCGAGAACCTGGCTTTCCTGGTTGGCAAGCTGCCTGAGGGTGCAACCTGGTCCGTCTCCGGCATAGGCAGAGCACACATGCCCATGATGCTGGCTGGTCTTGCTCTGGGCTGTGACGGTCTCCGTGTAGGCCTTGAGGATAACGTAGTTTATGGCAAAGACGCAGACGGCAATAAAATTATCGCAACAAACGTCATGCTGGTTGAGCGCGCTGTTGAGCTTTCAAAGCTCGCAGGCCGTGAGATTGCAACAGCTGACGAGGCCCGTCAGATTCTCGGCATTACACGCAACTGCCTGAGAGACGAGGGCTGAA
>CAJFTV010000100.1 GCA_904420055.1 Candidatus Alloscillospira gallinarum
GAGCATTTTGGTGTCAAAATATTTAAACGCCTCAGCACTTTCTATTTTGTGTATCCGGCGTATTACGAGTATGACGGACAGTATGGCGGCGACTGCCTGGGATATAGTCGTTGCCCACGCCGCACCGGCGACACCCATCTTTAAGTTGTTTACGGCGAGAATATCCAATACAATGTTGAGCATTGAGGACATAAACAGCAGTAAGAGAGGCTTGCGGGAATCGCCAAGTCCCGTAAATACGGCGGTGGCCGCGTTGTATACAAGCATTGGCAGCACGCCTACGGAGTAAATTGCAAGATATGCCTTTGCATCTGCATATATCATGTCATTGGCGTTTAAAAGCGTCATGAGCGGTCCGCTCAGCAAGACGCCAACTATAGCCAGTACTGCTCCCAGGACAGTCAGCGCGGTAAGCGTAGTGAACACAGACGTTTTCAGGTCACGGTTACGTCTTGCACCGAAAAGCTCTGCAATTTTTACCGAGCACCCCATGGAGGCGCCTGTGGCAATAGCCACGAAAAATAGAGTTATGGGATATGCCGCACCTATGGCGGCAAGACCGGGAGAACCGGTGTACTGGCCGACAATCATACTGTCGGCAGTGTTGTAAAACTGCTGCAGAGCTGTGCTGAGCAGTAATGGAAGTGAGAAAGTTACCAGTACTTTAAGCGGCTTTCCCACTGTGAGATCAGTATTCATTTCAACCCTCCGTACATATTTTTAATTATGTTATCACGAAAAATGTGCCAGTTCTGATAGGCAGCCAACAAAAGCAAAGTAAATAGACAAATTCTCCAAAAGTCTTGACATTAAGAAAATATGTATGGCGTTAGATGCTGAATAATGCTGAAAACAATTAAAACCTCCGGGTAAACCGGAGATTTTAATTTGTTTTAAAATCCGTTTTGACAGAGCCATTCTACCCACTTTACATATTCGCTGCCGTATGGGTGCACGCCGTCGCCGGAGACGTCCTCTTTCAGATATCCGTTTTCGTCTGTGAATATTGGATTGACGTCAAGGTAAAGTATATCTTTTCCGTTTGCATACGATGCGATTGTGCTGTTGAGCTTGTTGATGTTGTCAAGGCTTAAATATGAAGTGCGCACAGACGCATTGTATGTCAGGCTGAGGTTTGCCATGAGTATTATTTTTGCGTCCGGTTTCAGTTCCCTTATTTTGTTTACAACTGAGAGATACTGGCTTGTAAGACTCTCGAAGGGGTAGCCAAGCTCATTTATGCCAAGCATGAGATAGACCTTGGAGAAATTCCCGGAGCTTAGAAGCTGCGACAGCGTCACGGTGCCGTAATTCCCGGTGTCAAGAGACACGTCGAATGCGTTGAACACCGTAAGCCCAACGTCGGCAAAGAAGGTCGCATTGTCAAGTCCTCCGTACTGGGACATGCCAAGTGTGCGGGAGTCCCCTATAAAAAGTGCGTCATCAAAGTATGAGCGCTCAACCGGGTGGGGAGTGAGAGGCGTATCATTTCCCGGCGGCTCTGTGCCCGGTTCATTCGGGTCGGTGCCGGGGTCTGTAGGCTCAGACGGGTCTTCCGGGTCGTCAGGGTTATCGGTATTGCCTCCGTCGGGATTTATGGGCGGCACATCCGGAGTTGAGACGACAGTGTCAGGTACCTTCAGTGCCTCAGGCTGACGTATCATGGAAAACAAAATTGTAATTGCAGGGTCATTTTGAAATGCGCCGGCCTTGCGGCAGACTGTGACCTTGCATATTGCACCGGCGATAAAGAGCACAAGTGCAGTTATTACTATTGCCTTTAAAAGTACAAAATAGTGATTTTTCTTCATAGCTATAATCCCTTAAAAACTGAAATACATAAACGGGTCGTTCATGCCGCCGGAGAGGCAGTAAATTGACAGCCAGAACAAAATAAAAAGCATTACTGTAAAAATAGGTGTTGAGCGCAGCCGCAGCCACACCTTTTTTGTCCAGGGCAGGCAGATGGCAATGCCAATTGCGATGTAAATTCCGTACTGTTTCAGGTAGAAAACGAAGTCGCCTTCAAATGCTCCGGAAAACTTGCCTGTTATGGGGAACAGTCTGCCGAGGTAGACGCCGATGTCCTTTAGGTCTGTTATGGCAAAGAACATCCAGCTGATCATTATTGCAAAAATCATGTATATCCGTGTAAGTACCGGGTTTTTACCTGGAAAGCGCCCGCCGGAGAGCTTTTCCGCAACTATGAGCCCAAAGATGAACATGGACCATATGAGAAAGTTTAAAGTGGAACCGTGCCATACGCCGGTCATAACCCATACCACAAAGAGGTTGAACACAAGCGCCTTTTTGCCGTTTCGGCTGCCGCCTAACGGAATATATACATAATCCCGGAACCATGCGCCGAGAGTCACATGCCACCTGCGCCAGAAATCCGACATGCTCTTTGAGGCGTAGGGGAACAGAAAGTTCTCCGGGAGCTCAAACCCCAACATTCTGCCTATGCCGATGGCCATCACAGAGTAACCGTAGAAGTCAAAAAACAACTGAAGGGAATATGCCATTATGCCCAGCCAGGCCAGGGGAGTGGAGATACTGCTGTAGCCTATTGCGCCCAGCTGTGACCACAGACCGCCTATTCTGTCAGCGACAAGAGTTTTCAGGGCAAGGCCAATGATAAAGGTGCGCAGGCCGTTGTCAAACTTTTTTGCCGTCAGCGTCCGGCTCTCAAGCTGGGGTTTTAAGCTTTTCCAGGGTACGATAGGGCCGGACAGGAACTTTGGGAACATCAGCATTCCGGCGCTGAAGTTGAGAAGAGACTTTTCCGGAGGCATTTTCTGACGGTAGACGTCCATCATGTAACCTGTAAGCTGGAATGTGTAAAAGCTTATTCCGCCCGGGAGAATAATGCTCTTCCCGGTGAAAAGCCCCGCGTACTTGAACCCAAGCAGCACGCCAAATGCGCCCAATAAATAGACGACAAGAAGCGGCAGGGCGAGCTTTCGCTTTGCCTCCATGCCAAGCGCCAGAAGATATGCGAGTATAATTTCTGCAATGGGGAGTATCAGTATAATCGGATTTTTATATCCGCCCACGAGCAGGAAAGCAATACTGCCCAAAAGCAGCACAATGTTTCTGCAAAATGAGGGAAGCCCGTAGTATATTAAAAGAAAGACGGGCAAAAACAGGAATATAAAATTTATATCGTTGAAAGACATGGACCGGACACTCCTTACAGAGTAGTGTGCATATGATGAGGAAGCAGAAATTGAATATAAAGTTAAATTATGGAAAGGCAGTTCTCTGCCTTCCCATATAAAAACTTTGTGAAATATCGTATTGCTTATTAAATATGATTATAAATGAATTTTGCCGGTAAAGCAATCAGTTAACATAAAGATTTTTAAAAAATACCATTAAAAACTACACATTTATAAACGTATTTTGAAGTCAATTATTGGTATATAAAAAACATGATGCAAATTGACAAGGTATAGCAGCGATGCTATACTTAATAAAGTAAAATTTATTATTGAGAGAGGTAAGAACATGAAGAAAGTATTAAGTACAATTATAGCGGTCCTGCTGGTGCTTGCACTTGTGGCGTGTGGGGCGAAAGAGCAGTCAGTTACCTACAGGATGGAGACGGAACAGAACGGAATTGCAATGGTTGAGCTGATGACGTTTGAGGCAGAAGGGGACAAAATTGTAAAGATAACAGATAAGCTTGAGATGGATTTTTCAGGCTTTGATGATGCTACGGTCGAACAGCTCAAGACAGCTTTTGACGAGATGACTGCACAGGGTAACTCTGTCGATGGTGCAAGCTGTGAATCAAGCTTTTCCGGTACAACTTATACCATGACATTGACGGTGGATGTGGAAAGCGGTGCGGCTGCTGAGCTCGGTGATATGGGGCTTTTACAGATTACCGGGGATGCGGAAAATGGCCTCTCCCTCAAAAACACCGAGGAGCAGCTTGCAAGCAACGGATATACACAAGTTAGCTGAAAAAATTACATACAGGAAAAACACCCTGCCGCACTCGGCAGGGTGTTTTTAATTCGTAAAGGAATACCGGCGGCACAGCCGGTGATTAGGATTGAGGTAAAAAAGAAATCTTATTTTGTATGACCTATTTGTTACCTGCTTTCAAACGGGAAGATATGCGGAAGTCCCAATGTGTCGCGTATTTCAATGAGCTCTTTCTGTACAGCCGGTCCCACCGGGACGCCCTTGTCCTTCCGCTCAAGCCAGGTGAGGTATTCCTTTTCGCCGGCGGTGTAAATCCGGTCATGTCCCGGCGCCTTTTGAGAGGCGCGGAGTTCTCTGAGAATATCTCCGCAGGTCTTTTTAAAAGAGTCCAGGCCCGCAAATGCCTCGGGGTTAATAACAAGAAAAAAGTGTCCCAGATGGTATGGCCCGATCTTCCCTTCCGCGGTTTTGCCGGTGAGCATTTTTAGAAAGCTTCCGGCGGAGAGAGCGGCGGAGAGAATTTCCACTACGGTGGCATATCCATAACCCTTGTATCCGGCCAGCTCTTCGCCGATTCCGCCAAGGGGCGCCAGTGCCGCCGCGCCGGAGGTGAGGTCTGAGAGTATCTCGGCGCTGTCTGTAAGCGCCTCGCCGTTTCGCCCTATTACCATGCCGGCGGGGGTGGGCTCGCCGTTTCGGGCGTAGTACTCAATTTTGCCGCGTTGGGTTATAGAGGTGGCGCAGTCCAGCATAAACGGAAAATCCTCGTCTGTGGGCATGCCCACGGTAAGGGGATTTGTGCCCAGCATATTTTCAACACCGAAGGTGGGGGCGATGGACGGGCGGGCATTTGTGCCGGTAATGCCAATCATACCCGCCTTTGTTGCCATGGTGGCCCAGTAACCGGCTATGCCGTAGTGGGTGGAATTTTTAACGACCACCATGGCAAGGCCAAGGGCCCTTGCCTTTTCTATGGCCATTTCCATGGCCCTGTGGCTTGCCACCATACCCATGCCGTCTCCGGCGTCTAAAACGGCGGTGGTTGGGGTCTCCTTTATAACGGTTATATTTGTGACGGGGTTTTGTATACCGGATACAATTCTGTCTATATATATGGGCTTGAACCTGTTGCAGCCGTGGCTCTCTATACCGCGGCGGTCACTTTCAAGCAGAACGTCGGCGCATATTTCCGCGTCGCCCTCCGGCACGCCGTAGCCCTTAAATGCGGCGGTTAAAAATGAATTCATAAGTTCCCAGGGAACGTATGGCCTTGTTTCCATATTACTGCTCCTTTCAAAATATGGTTTTATTGTAAGATAAACGGTGCCGGCCGTCAATCATTAAAGTGAATGCGTGTCCGTAAAGTGCCTGGCACAGACAAAAACTGCCCGCTGAAACGGGCAGTTTTTTGTGCGCGCTTAAAAGATAATCAGTTCTCCACGCCTTTTAAAAGTCCGCTGCGGTCTTTGTATGAGGTGTGCAGGAGCCTGTGAGAGAGCTCGCCGCAGGGAGCGGAGAGAAACTCGTCATACAGGCTTATAATCTCCGGGTTTTCGTGGCTCAGTCGCCTTTCCATCTTGCTGTCCCGTTCATACAGAAGTTCAATGCGCTTTTTTGGCGGCGTAAGTCCCGGTATAACGTAACCCTTTGGCTGCCCGCCACCGCCGGAACAGCCGCCGGGACATGTCATGACCTCTATAAACTGATATCTGTCAAGGCCGTCTTTCATTGTATCTATGAACTTGCCTGCGTTTTTGGTGCCATGGATAACGGCGACATTTACTTTTGCCGCGCCAAGGTCAACGGTCGCCTCCCGCACGGAGCTGAGACCACGGACGGGAGTCAGGTTTAAAAATTCCTCCGGCGGGTTTTTGCCGTTTATAAGATAGTATGCCGTGCGCAGCGCCGCCTCCATAACTCCGCCGGTACTGCCGAAAATTGCACCGGCCCCGGTGCCTGCAAGACTGTCGAACTCCGCCTCCTCAAGAGTGTCAAAGTCCACGCCCGCCTCTTTTGCCCATTGGGCAAGCTCCCTTGTGGTGATGGAGATATCCATGTCGCGCATATCACAGGTACCCAGATACCGGCCTGCGGCGTTATAGTCTTCCTTTTTTATCTCGTATTTTTTTGAGGTGCATGGGGCGACAGCCACATTTACAATTTTTGCGGGGTCAATGCCGCGCCTTTTGGCAAACCAGGTTTTTATAACCGCGCCCTGCATTCCTATGGGGCTCTTCGCAGTGGAGATGTTGGGGAGAAGCTCAGGATAGAAAATTTCCGCAAACCGCACCCAAGAGGGGCAGCAGCTTGTGAACTGTGGCAGCACGCCGCCGTTTTTTATTCTGTCCACAAGCTCTGTGGCCTCCTCCATTATGGTGAGGTCGGCGCCGAAATTTGTGTCCAGAACATAGTCAAAGCCCAGCCTTTTTAAAAGCGCAACAAGTTTGCCCTGGGCAAATTCTGCACCTCTGCCGAAGGCCTGGCTTATGCTGGCCCGTACTGAGGGTGAGGTGCTGGCAATGACGATTTTGTCCTCGTCATGGATTGCATTAATTACACTTTGATAGTCCTCGCGCTCACTCATGGCAAAGCCCGGACATTCAACGGCGCACTGGCCGCAGTAGATGCATATGGCCTTGTTCCCGGTGTCCTCATATGAGTACCTGTCTAAAACACCCGCCTGGTCGAGGCAAGTCCATTTGCAGTTGCCGCAGTGAAAGCACATGGACATGTACCGCCTTATGGCGTGGTTGTCAGGCTCTACAGGCACCTGAGCGAGGTCTCTTATATTTGAAAAAGCAGTCTGTTCCATAAATCCTCCGAAAGCATTATTTATTATTAGGTAATTATAGCACACCGGACAGAATTTGACAGATGATTTTTGAGAAAAGGGCAAGGCGCCGGGCAATTTATCGAATATTGTATGAAATTTGGTGCCGAAGGGACGCAGCTTCTTTTCAAAAGGGGGATTTGGTGTTAAAATCAGGATTAAAATTAACTTAAACGGGAGCGCACGTATGGGAAAATATGATAAATACAGCTGGGGCAGGGCCCCGAAAGCCATTGCTGAAAAGGATATAAGGGAGACGGTTTCAGCCGATGTTGTGATTGTGGGAGCTGGGCTCTCCGGAGTTGCGGCGGCGCTGAGCTGTGTGGAAAACGGACTTGAGACGGTGCTGATTGAAAAGGGCATAAGAAACAGCGCCCGGGGCCTGCACGTGGGTGCGGCAAACTCCCGGCTTTTGAGGGAGAAGGGCATTGTAAACGACATTGACGATATGACTTACGAGTGGATGTCGGCTACCGGGCACCGGGCGAAAATCGACCTTGTGCGCCTGTATCTCAAAGAGAGTGAGCGGGCGATGAACTGGGTGCTGGATAAGGCGGAGGCCCACGGCATGTGGGTGAAGATTTTCGGCGGAGGCTACCACGGAAGAGCCTATAAAGAGTATGTATGTACGCACATGTTTGAGGGGGGAGTTGAGGGACTTGCCAAGATGCTCCTTGACGAGGCTGTTGAAAAAGGCCTTCGTGTACACTATCACACAGCGGGGGAGCAGCTTGTTAAAAATGACGGCAGGGTTACAGGCGTCATTGCAAAAGATAAGGACGGCTACGTGAAGTTTGTGGGCAGGAAGGGCGTTGTACTGTCAACCGGTGATATAAGCGGCAGCCGTGAAATGTGTGAGGATTTGGCTCCTGACGCGCTTATGGGCATGTCGAATATCAATCACCACGCCCCACAGCTTACCGGGGACGGTCACAAGATGGGTGTTTGGGCCGGAGCGGATATGCAGGAGGCGCCGTTTCCATTTGCGATACATACGATGGCCTATTCCATAAACAGCTTTTTCTTCCTCCTTGTGAACCAGAGCGGGCGCAGGTACATGAACGAGGACTGCTGGGCTCAGGGAAAAGCCACGTATACGATACGTCAGGACCCGGAACACCCCTGGGGGTATGTGATTTTTGACAGCAATTACCTCAAGGATTTAGAGGACACTATACAGTACGGCGGCGGGCTTTTCTGGGATTCCACTGTACGGGAATACGGCAAACCGTTTGATACTGTACCCATAAAGTGGGCGGTGGACAACTGCGTTGAAGAGGGGAAAGTGGGCTGGAAAGCTGACACAATTGAGGGACTGGCCGAAAAGCTCGGCATTGACGAGAATGAGCTTTCAAGGACTGTGGGACGTTATAACGAGCTGTGCCTCGAGGGGCGGGACCTGGATTTTGGAAAACGCCCGGAGCTTATGACACCGGTGGCAAGACCTCCTTTTTACGCACTGAAAATAAGTGGCGCCCTTCTCCACATACCGGCTGGACTTTCGGTGAACACGGACATGCAGGTGCTGGACACCGAACGCAGGCCCATTGAGGGGCTATATGCCATTGGAAACTGTGCCGGGGACTTATATGCCATTGATTATCCGCTTATGATTAACGGCAGTAACCACGGCAGGTGTATAACCTTTGGAAAGCTTGTGGGAGAAGTTTTAGCCGGGAAGTAATCTGACATAATCGTATAAAAGATGTCACACGCGCCGTGTTTTACAGTTAATTGCTGTCAAATACGGCGCTTTAATTTTGCCTCTGAGGGCAGGCTATGAACGGCGGGAGAGTTTGCCGACGGTAAGCCCCGGCAAATAGGTGTGGCAATTAAAAGCAGTTTACTGTATAATTAATAAAATAGCTTGAGCCGCATGGACATTTATGTCCATGGGGCAAAAAGGTAAGGAGAGAATATGTCAGTTAAGCGACAGAACCCGAACCAGCTCTTGAGAGCAATAAAAAATGGAACAGACGGACAAGGCAGAGGGCATTTAAAGATATTTTTCGGATATGCTGCCGGTGTCGGGAAGACATATGCCATGCTAAAGGCGGCACATGCGGTGAAAAGCAGGGGAATTGACGTTGTCGTTGGATATATTGCACCCGATGCCGGTCCTCAGACAGCTGAGCTTGCAGAGCAAATTGAGCGTATTCCAGTAAAGACCATTGAAGATAACGGCACATTGTCAGATGAGTTTGACATAGACGCCGCGCTGAAAAGGAATCCGTCTCTCATACTCGTTGATGAGCTTGCCCACACGAATGCCAAGGGCAGCCGTCACACAAAGCGTTATCAGGACGTACAGGAGCTCTTAAAAGCGGGAATTGACGTGTATACCACCGTAAATGTACAGCATATTGAGAGCCTTAACGACACTGTTGCGGCGATAACCGGGGTTTTAGTCAGGGAGAGAATACCGGACTCTGTTTTTGACAACGCCGACCAGGTGGAGCTTGTGGATATTGAGCCGGCGGACCTAATTGAACGCCTTGAGAGCGGGGGCGTATACGGCGCAAAGCAGGCGGGCAGTTTTGATGAAAGCCTTTTTACAGAGGACGCGCTCACGGCGCTGCGGGAAATTGCACTGCGCCGATGCGCGGACAGAGTAAATATTCTGACGGAGAACGCAAAGATAAGAAACAACAAGGATTATCACACTGACGAGCATATTCTTGTCTGTCTGTCTTCTGCGCCGTCAAATCCGACTATAATAAGGACGGCGGCATGTATGGCCAGCGCCTTTCGCGGGGCGTTTACAGCGCTTTTTGTTGAGACCTCTGACTTTTCGTCCATGAGCGATGAGGATAAAAATCGGCTGAGGGCAAATATGCGCCTCGCCCAGCAGCTTGGGGCGACGATTGATACCGCCTATGGAGATGATGTGCCATATCAGATTGCCGAGTTTGCCAGACTTTCCGGCGTATCAAAGATAGTTATAGGGCGCAGTAATGTGTCCAAGCGGAAAATTTTCGGGAAGCCCTCTCTCACTGACCGGCTTATTGCCATGGCGCCAAACCTGGATATTCACATAATTCCGGACGCATCTGTTCCCGCACAGTATGCTATTTCCAAGGTAAAGCGCAGAAAAAAGGGCGCGTTAAAAATGCCGCCTGGTGATATTTTAAAGTGTGCTCTAATACTTATTGCCACGACAGCCGTAGGCTTTGTTTTTGATAAGCTCGGCTTTTCGGAGGCAAACATCGTAGCAGTTTATATCCTCGGTGTGCTGGTGACGTCTGTACTGGCAACAAGCAAAATTTGCAGCTTTGTGTCGGCGCTTGTCAGCGTGCTTATATTTAACTTCTTTTTCACCGTGCCGCAGTTTACATTTCAGGCGTACGACAAAGAGTATCCGGTGACATTTTTAATTCTGTTTATCGTTGCGCTTATTGTTGGCTCGCTGGCCTCAAAGCTCAAGAGGCAGGCCCGTCAGGCGGCATATTCTGCATTCAGGACGAAGGTCCTTTTTGATGCCAATCAGCTGATACAGAAGGTGCACGGTACAGACGAAATTATAAGCGCCACGGCGGAGCAGATAACAAAGCTGTTAAAACGTGATATAATAATGTACCTCGCAGAGCCGGACGGAACCCTTGGAGCGCCCAGGACATTCTCTCACGGTGAGGAGCCGGTAAATGAGGAGTATGTGGCTGAAAACGAGATGGCAGTGGCCGGCTGGGTGCTGAAAAACAATAAGCACGCAGGTGCTACAACTGACACATTTGTGGGTGCAAAATCCATGTATCTGGCTATCAGAGTGAGAGAACGCGTTTATGGCGTTATTGGGATTGTGATTGGTGACACGCCGCTTGATGCATTTGAAAACAGCGTTGTGCTGTCAATACTTGGAGAGTGCGCTCTGGCAATGGAGAATGAGAAAAACGCCAAGGATAAGGAGAAGGCTGCAATTATGGCAAAAAATGAGCAGCTTCGCGCAAACCTGCTCCGGGCAATTTCCCACGACCTGCGCACGCCGCTGACCTCCATATCCGGAAATGCCAGTAACCTGATGTCAAACGGAGACAAGCTTGACACTGAGACAAAGAATCAGATTTACAGCGACATATACGATGAGTCCATGTGGCTCATTAACCTCGTGGAGAACCTGCTTTCTGTCACGCGGATAGAGGAGGGCAGAATGAGCATGAACTTTTCCACTGAGCTCATGGACGAGGTGATAGCTGAGGCCCTGCGCCATGTAAGCCGGATTAAAAAAGACCATTTCATAAAGGTTGTGCCGCCGGGCGGGTTCCTGCTTGTTAAAATTGATGCCAGACTTGTTGTGCAGGTTATAATAAATATTGTTGAGAATGCAATCAAGTACACGCCGTCCGGCTCTGCAATAACTGTTTCCACGGCAAGGCGCGGCAATTGGGTGGAGGTACAGATTGCCGATGACGGACCGGGGATTTCAGATGAGATGAAGGAGCGTGTCTTTGATATGTTTTACAGCGGGGCGAACAAGGTGGCGGACAGCCGCCGCAGCCTGGGGCTTGGCCTTTCACTGTGCAAATCCATAGTGTCCGCCCACGGAGGGGAGATACACGTATCCGATAACAGGCCGCATGGAGCGGTATTTACATTTACATTGCCGGCAGGGGAGGTAAAACTGCATGAATAAGCCGTTAATTCTTGTCGTTGAGGACGACGCGCCTATTAAAAACCTGATAACAACTACACTTAAAACACACGACTACAAGTTTTTGACCGCACAGAACGGGGAAACCGCAATACGCGAAATAACGTCTCACAGCCCGGATATCATATTGCTCGATTTGGGACTGCCGGATATGGACGGTGTTGACCTGATAAAAAAGGTGCGCACGTGGTCAAATGTGCCAATTATAGTAATCAGCGCAAGAAGTGAGGACGCTGACAAAATTGAGGCTCTGGACGCCGGCGCGGACGACTACCTGACAAAGCCATTTTCGGTTGAGGAGCTGCTGGCACGGGTGCGGGTTACCCAGCGCCGTCTGGCGGCCATGCAGGTCGATACCATATCTGCTGGCTCCCAGTTCCACAATGGCAGCCTGACAATTGACTACGCTGCGGGCTGTGCATACCTTGGAAAACAGGAACTGCATCTCACCCCCATAGAGTATAAACTGCTCTGCCTCATGGCAAGAAACGTGGGAAAGGTGCTTACGCACAAATTCATAACCCAGAATATTTGGGGCAGCAGCTGGGACAGTGATATTGCGTCCCTGAGAGTGTTTATGGCCACCCTCAGAAAAAAGATTGAGCCGGACACAGACTCTCCCCAGTTTATCCAGACCCACATAGGCGTGGGGTACAGAATGATTAAGGTGGAATAGCGGCGTTTTACAATGCACACGCCGAATGCTTTAAAGGCATATTGTAAAATGCGGCATAAGTATTGGACATTTTATAAAGGCAAATATATAATAAAGATGCCCTATTGCGGCGTCTTTATTTTTTATTGCTGAGGATTTTGAAGGGAGAAGTAATAAATGGCTTATTTAGGTGAGAATATTAAAAAGCTGGGCTTTGGGCTTATGCGCCTGCCCCAGAAAGATGACAAAATAGATATTGAAGAGACTAAGAAGATGGTGGACATGTTCATGGGCGCCGGGTTTACGTATTTTGACACCGCATGGGCCTATGCAGGCAGCGAGGACGCCATACGCCGCGCCCTTGTGGAGCGCTACCCGAGGGAGAGCTATCAGCTTGCCACAAAAAATGCCGCATGGATAAACTGCAAGACGAGGGAGGAGGCCGCCTCTCAGCTTGAGACATCTTTGAAGCAGAGCGGCGCGGGTTACTTTGACTTTTATCTCCTTCACAATCTGGGGGAGAGCCGCACAAAGGTGTTTGAGGATTTTGACATGTGGAGCTGGCTGCAGGAGAAAAAGGCGGAGGGGCTTATAAAGCACATCGGCTTTTCCTTCCACGCCACGCCTGAGGAGCTGGACGAAATTCTGACCCGGCACCCTGAGGCGGAATTTGTGCAGCTTCAGATAAACTATGCCGACTGGGACAACCCGGCGATACAGTCCCGCGCCTGCTACGAGGTGGCAAGGCGCCACAAAAAGCCCGTTGTGATAATGGAGCCTGTAAAGGGCGGAATGCTGGCAACTCCGCCGGAGCCGGTGGAGAAAATTTTCAAGGAGGCAGAGCCGGACTCCTCTGTGGCGTCATGGGGTATTCGCTTCGCTGCGGACCTTGAGGGAGTTATAACAGTTCTCTCAGGAATGAGCAGCACAGAGCAGATGCGGGACAATATTTCATATATGGAGAATTTTACAGGACTGACAGAGGCGCAGCGGAAGGTTATCTCCAGAGCCCAGAAGGCACTGGCTGAAATACCGCTTATTCCGTGTACTACCTGCAATTACTGCGCCAAGGTATGTCCCAAGGATATAGGAGTTTCCGGCACTTTTACGGCGATGAACTATTTAACCCTGTACGGGAGCAGGGAGAGTGCACTGCACCAGGAGAACTGGCTTGTATCCGGGCACGGCAGGCAGCGCGCGACCGAGTGCATTAAGTGCGGACAGTGTGAGGAGGTATGCCCCCAGCACATAGCAATACGCCATTATCTGGACGAGGCCTGTAAGAAACTGCTTTCATAAGGAGGAATTGAGATGGATTTGCATAAGACGGACCCGGAGTTTATGGAGAGGTTTGAACACTTTGCTTTTGACGAGGTGGTAAATGAGCCGGGACAGCAGCTCGACGACAAGACGAGATATATGGCAATACTTGCCACACTTTTGGGCTGCGGCGGGGCAGACGAGTTTAAGCTGGTGCTGTGCCGTGCGCTGGACGCCGGTATTACACCGGTGGCGGCAAAGGAGATTGTATATCAGGCGGTGGACTACCTCGGTATAGGACGGGTACTGCCGTTTTTAAATATCACAAATGAGGTGCTTTCGGAGCGCGGAGTGGAACTGCCGCTTCCCGGGCAGGCCACCACTACGCTTGAAAACCGGCTTGCAAAAGGCGCGCAGACTCAGGCTGAAATTTTCGGAGAGAGCATGCTGAATGCGTGGCAGAAAGGGCACATTAACAGGTGGCTTGCATCAAACTGCTTTGGTGATTACTACACAAGGGGAGGTCTTGACCTGCGTGACCGGGAAATGATAACGTTTTGCTTCCTCTCGGCCCAGGGCGGCTGTGAGCCCCAGCTTAAGGGCCACGCAATGGGTAATATACGCATGGGAAATGACAGGGAGTTTTTAATAAAAGTTGTATCCCAGTGCCTTCCCTATATCGGATATCCCAGAAGCCTCAATGCCGTAAGCTGTATTGAGGCGGCAGCAAAGGATATGGAGGAAAACTGATGGAATACCGCAAAATGCCCCACGGGACACGGGGAGAGAAGTTCAGCGCCCTGGGCCTTGGACTGGGAGGAATAGAAAAGGTATCTGAGGAAGAGATTGAAAAGACGGTGCGAAAGGCCATCGCCTCCGGAATTAACTTTTTTGACCTGTGCGGAGGCGGCGCGAAGATATATGCCCCGGTTGGACGGACTCTCCGCGGACAGCGGGAAAAGGTATATTTTCAGCTCCATTTTGGCGCGGTGTACAATGAAGAGGGGGCGTACGGCTGCTCAAGGGATTTAAAGAGGGTTGAGGAGACTTTCCTGTGGGAGCTCGATGCCCTTGGAACGGACTACGCCGATTTTGGATTTATACACTGTGTGGATACTGAAAAGGCGTTTGATAACGTCATGAAAAACGGAATTTTTGAGTACGCAAAGGAGCAGAAGGCAAGGGGCCGGGTGCGGTATCTCGGATTTTCATCACACACGCCCTCAATGGCGCACAGGCTCCTTGACACAGGGGTTATGGATATGATGATGTTCAGCATTAACCCGGCGTATGATTTGGAGCAGGGCGACGAGCTGGGCATCGGCAGTGTCTCCGAGCGTGCCGAACTGTTTAAAAGATGTGAAAAAGAGGGCGTCGGTATTTCCGTTATGAAGCCGTTTCACGGAGGAAAGCTGCTGGACGCAAAGACATCCCCATTTAAAAGGGAGATGACGAAGTTTCAGTGTATTCAGTACGCTTTGGACCGTCCGGGAGTTCTGTCCGTCGTACCCGGCGCACAGAATTACGGCGAGCTGCTGGAGCTGCTGGAGTTTGAAAATGCGGACCCCGAAGAGCGGGACTACTCAGTAATAGGCCGGTTTACCCCCGCCAGCGCCGAGGGCAACTGCGTTTACTGCAACCACTGCCAGCCCTGTCCGCAGAATATAAATATAGGACTTATTAATAAGTATTATGACCTGGCTGTGGCGGGGGACAAGATGGCCGCAGACCACTACAGAGAGCTCGCGGTGAAGGCCAATGCATGCATAAGGTGCGGACACTGTGACGAGACATGTCCCTTTCATGTTAAACAGCAGGACAGAATGAGGGAGATTGCCGCGTATTTTGCCGAAAAATAAGATGTTGATAAGGGAGAAGACAGATATGGCCAAGCTTATTGCGTTTTATTCGAGAGCGGGAGAGAACTATTTCGGCGGAAATTACCGCCGCGTAGATGTGGGAAATACGGAGAAGGTGGCGGAGATTATCGCGGAGCTGACGGGAGCCGATACTTTTAAAATCCGGCAGAAAGTGCCGTATTCCGATGATTACCGCAAGTGCGTGGAGCAGGCTTCCACGGACTTGAAAAACGGCGCGAGGCCGGCTCTTACCGAACTGCCGGAGAGCATTGACAAATACGATGAGATATACCTCGGATATCCCAATTACTGCGGGACTATGCCAATGGCCGTGTACACTTTTCTCGAGAGCTTTGACTGGACGGGCAAAAAGATTTATCCGTTCTGCACGCATGAGGGCAGCGGACTTGGCGGAACGGAAAAGGATATTGCGGGAGTCTGTCCCGGGGCAGAGGTTAAAAATGGCCTTTCGATACGTGGCAGTGACGCCGGAAATGCCCGGGAGAGTGTAAAAGCCTGGCTGTGAGGTAAGAGTGTCAGAAAAGCCCCGCGGAGATTTTTACAACAATATGTTCGCAAAGTGCCCTGCGGGCAGGCCGGGTACGGCAGACGAGGTGGCAAATGTGGCCGAGCTCTTGCTTGGAGAAAAGGGCGCATTTATTACCGGGGCGGATTTTCTGATTGACGGCGGCGCCACGGCGTCGTACTTTTACGGCCCGCTGAGACCTGAAAACTGAAAATTGCAGCTGTACTGCTGTATAAAACTCCCTGTATGAGACGATGCTCATATGGGGAGTTTTCTTTATCGTCCTGTTTGAAAGTGCGGGGACCAATAGGTATAGTGCCGCGCTGCGGTTACTGCACATCTCCGTACATAGGGAAAATTTTGACTTATTAGGACTTTTTTAGAGTGGTAATTTTAATTATTTTATTAAAAATGCTGTGCTTTCTTGTAATAACTGCCCGAAGGAAGTATAATGACACATAAGCGCAGCCGAGAGAGAAGCTGTATATTTAAAGGAGAATGTCTCCGTATAAATAACTGCCGCAGGTGCAGGGAGGATAAAGAGAATGAAAAAACTTAACGTCGCCGTATTTTTTGGGGGCTGCTCCCCGGAGTACAGCGTGTCATTGGAGTCGGCAACAGGAGTAATTACCAACCTTGACAGGGAGAAATACTGTCCCGTACCGGTGGGAATAACAGCGGACGGAGATTGGTACTGCTATACCGGCGATATAGGGAAGATTAAGGAAGATACATGGCATCTTGACAAAGGAGAGTGTATTCCCGCGGCTCTTTCACCAAACCGCAGTGAGCACAGGCTTATACTGCTGAGGGACGGAAAGGCGGATTATATTGACATTGATGTTGCGTTCCCGGTCCTTCACGGTAAGAATGGAGAGGACGGCACAATACAGGGGGCGATAGAGCTGGCGGGAATTCCGCTGGCCGGCTGCGGAGTTTTGGCATCGGCCCTGTGCATGGATAAGGACCGTGCCCACAGGATTGCGGCGCTTGCCGGGGTGGATACGCCAAGAGCCTGCACCATAACGTCCATGGAGGACGTGAACATTGTGGTGGAGTTTGGCAGAAACGTGGGCTATCCCCTGTTTGTAAAGCCCGTAAAGGCAGGGTCTTCCTATGGCGTGACAAAGGTTAGCAGGGAGCAGGAATTGCTGCCGGCTGTGGAAAACGCGTTTAAATATGACAATGAGATTATAGTCGAAGAGACCATTGAGGGATTTGAAGTTGGCTGTGCCGTTATGGGTACAAAGAAGCTCACAGTGGGAGAGGTGGACGAAATCGAACTCTCCGGCGGCTTCTTTGACTTTACGGAAAAGTATACTTTAAAAACGTCGGCAATACATGTGCCGGCGCGCATTGACAGAGAGGTGTCCGACAGAGTGAAAAAGACGGCCCGCGTACTCTATAAGGCGCTGGGGTGTACCGGATTTGCGAGGGTTGACATGTTCCTGACACCGGAAAACAGGATTGTTTTCAATGAAATCAACACAATTCCCGGCTTTACAGAGCACAGCCGTTTTCCAGGTATGATGAAAGCCGCGGGAATTTCCTTCGGTGAGATTCTGGACACCGTAATAGGCGAGGCCCTTAAATGAGCAGGGTTGTGCTTAAAAAAGCGAACATATTTAAGGGAGATTTAATACTCGTAAACGCAGAATCTGGTTTTAAAGAGCCGGAGGGCTTTGACCTTGTTCCCGTACTCGGCAGAGAGGACATTCTCCTTGAGCGCCGGGCAGCGGCCGCTCTTGAAAAGCTTGTGGAAAAAATCGGGGGCAGGGACAATATTGTGCCTGTGAGCGGCTGGCGCTCACAGGGGGAGCAGCAGGACATCTGGGACGACACCATTATAAACAGCGGTGAGGAATTTACCCGGAGGTTTGTGGCGGTTCCGGGACACAGTGAGCACCAGACGGGATTGGCCATTGACCTCGGACTTAAGATGGAGCATATTGACTTTATCTGCCCGGAGTTCCCGTATGACGGCATCTGCGGGGAGTTTAGAAAGATTGCGCCGAAATACGGCTTTATAGAGCGGTATCCACGCGGTAAAGAGGATATAACCGGAATTGGCCATGAGCCGTGGCACTTCAGATATGTGGGAGCACCGCACGGGGAGGTTATGGCAGAAACGGGGCTGACGCTGGAGGAATATACAGAGCTTTTGAGAGGCTATGTCTTGGGAGAGAAGTGCCTGAAGTCTGCCGGCGGCGCGGAGATTGCATATCTTCCTGCCAAACGGTGCGAGGACACGGCGCTTGAATTTGAAGATGACTGCCGCTTTAGCATATCGGGGGATAACATAGGCGGATTTATAATTACCAGATGGAGGGGACAAGATGGAAATCCGTAAAAGCTACGGAGGATTTGACGTTTTTAAGCTTATAGCCGCATTTTTGGTCGTGGCTATACACACATCACCGCTGACCTCGGTTAGCCCGGCGGCCGACTTCTTTTTTACAAGGATTTTGGGACGCCTGGCTGTGCCGTTTTTTTTCATGGTTACGGGACAGTTTATTCTGACCCGGTATATTGAGGACGGGAGAAACGGCTTTGCAGCTGTATGGAAATATATTAAAAAGGTCATGCTGCTATATTTGGCGGCCATCATTATATATCTGCCAATAGGCTATTACGCGGGAAATTACAGCGGAGTAAGTCCTCTGTCAGCCCTCTGCATGCTCATCTTTGACGGTACCTTTTATCACCTATGGTATTTTCCGGCGCTTATTGTCGGTATCTTATTTGTATGCCTTTTGCGCAGGGTATGTCCGGTGAGGGGACTGTGGGCGATAACTGTGGTTCTGTACATAATAGCGCTCCTGGGGGACAGCTACTGGGGAATTACGGAAAATATTCCTGTAGTTTCCGGCGTATACGAGGCGATGTTCAAAATATCGTCGTACACGAGGAACGGACTGTTTTTCGCGCCTGTATTCCTTTTGATGGGCTCACAGGCGGCGAAGCTGAAAATCTCCGTGAAAAAGAGTGGGATTTTGTTTGCCGCGGCATTTATACTCATGACGGCTGAGGGGGTTGTCCTGCGCCATTTTAATCTCCAGCGCCATGACAGCATGTATATTATGCTGCCTGTATGTATGGTATTTTTGTACCAGCTTATTATGTCATGGGAGCGGGGACCGGCGAAAATACTGCGCACGGCGTCCACCTGGATTTATATACTCCACCCGGCGGTAATAATCGCCGTGAGGGGAGCGGCGTCTGTGCTTGGACTTCGGCGGCTTTTGGTGGAAAACAGCGTGGTACACTATCTTGCCGTGTGCATAGGCTCTTTTGTGATAGCGGTGATAATAACATATCTGTTGTCCAGATTTAGAAGGAAGAGCTTTAGGGAGGACCGCGCCTGGATTGAGGTGGACAGAGCAGCCCTTGCCCGCAATGTTGCGGTGCTGCGCGCACTGCTCCCGGAGAGCTGCGAGCTGATGCCTGCGGTAAAGGCAAATGCCTACGGACACGGAATGACAATGGTTGCCCGGGAACTGAACGAGCTTGGCGTCAGGGCCTTCTGTGTGGCAAGCGTCTCCGAGGGTGTGGAGCTGCGAAGAAGCGGTATCGTGGGGGAGGTGCTGATACTTGGTTATACCCACCCGGCAAAGTTTCCGCTTTTGAAAAAATACGACCTTTCACAGACGGTTGTAGACCCTGATTACGCAGTGGAGCTGGAACGCTACGGCAAAAAAATCGCCGTGCACATTGGGATTGACACGGGAATGCACCGGCTTGGCACGGCGTTCTGTGACCTTGAAGCCATAGAAAAGATATTTAAAATGAAAAATCTCAGAGTGCGGGGCATATTCACGCACATGTGCACCGCCGACGGCGGGGACGAGAAGAGCGTAGAGTTTTCAAGACGGCAGGGGGAGACATTCCTAAAAACTGTTGAAGAGCTGAAAAGCCGCGGACTTGACTGCGGGAAAATTCATATGCTTCCCAGCTATGGAATATTGAACTACCCGGAGTATGCCGGAGATTACGCGAGAGTGGGCATTGCCCTGTATGGCGTAAAAAGTGCCCGGGAGGACTATGATGCCTCGGGTGCGGAGCTAATGCCGGTAATGTCGATGAAAGCGCGTGTTGCCTCAGTGCGGGAGCTGAAAGCAGGAGAGAGCGCCGGATACGGACTTGCATTTACGGCAGAGAGAGACTCCAAAATTGCGACAGTTACAATAGGCTATGCCGACGGGTATCCCAGAGGCCTGTCGTGCGGCAAAGGACATGTGCTGATAAACGGACAGATTGCCCCTGTCGCGGGCAGAATCTGCATGGACCAGACTATTGTGGACGTAACGGACATTGACAGCGTGCACTCTGGTGATATAGCGGTTATTATCGGCAGGTCCGGTGATAAAGAGATATCGGCATATGATATAGCAGAGCAGACAGGTACGATAACAAACGAGATATTCAGCCGATTAGGCTCAAGGCTCCAGCGGTTTATGGTGTAAAAGCAGCCGCCCCTATAATGGGGGCGGCTGCTTTCTGTCAGTTTATAAGTCC
>CAJFTV010000101.1 GCA_904420055.1 Candidatus Alloscillospira gallinarum
CGCATGACCATGCTGAGATTTAATATTGACGATATGCGCCTTATATACGAAAACGACATGCGTTTTCTCAATCAGTTTTAAGAAAGGAGTCTGAAAAATGAATTTATCAAGAAAATGGCTCTCAGAATTCACGGATATCGCCGCAGACGACAAAGAGTACTGCGACGCCATGACGGACTCCGGCTCAAAGGTTGAGGCGGTGCACCGTCCCGGAGACGAGATAAAAAATGTTGTGGTTGGCCGGGTCACCGCCATGGAGCGCCACCCTGACTCAGACCACATGTGGATTACAATGGTTGACGTGGGGCAGGGGGAGGACATTCAGATTGTCACCGGCGCACAGAATGTAAAGGTTGGAGACCTTGTCCCCGTTGCCATGCACAAATCGCTGCTGCCCGGCGGCAAGAAAATCGAGAAGGGCAAGCTACGCGGCGTTCTGTCAAACGGAATGCTCTGCTCACTCTCGGAGCTTGGACTTGACCTTCATGATTTTCCCTACGCAATTGAGGACGGCATATTTATAATAGAGGAACCCTGTTCCCCCGGCGACGATATCCGAGGTGTTATCGGCGCCGACGACAGCATTGTTGAATTTGAGATAACAAACAACCGTCCCGACTGTCTCTCCGTCATAGGCCTCGCCCGGGAGAGCGCCGCCACCTTTAAAACAGAGCTGCGTCTCCATACCCCGGCAGTAAAGGGCAGCGGCGGCGACATAAACGAGCTTTTAAAGATTAGGATTGAAAATTCCACTCTCTGCCCCAGATACACAGGCAAGATGGTAAAAAATATCAAGATTGAGCCCTCACCTACATGGATGCGTCAGCGTCTGCGCTCTGCCGGCGTGCGCCCCATAAACAACATAGTGGACATCACAAACTACGTCATGCTGGAGTACGGCCAGCCCATGCACGCCTTTGACTATGCCTGCCTTGACGGCGGCGAGATAGTAGTCCGCACCGCCCGCGAGGGTGAGACCATAAATACCCTTGACGGCACTCCGCGCAACCTCACCACCGATATGCTTGTCATTGCCGACAGCCACAAGCCCGTGGGCGTGGCCGGCGTAATGGGCGGCGAGAACAGTGAAATCACCGAAAACACAAAGTATGCTGTATTTGAGTCTGCAAACTTTAACGGCGTCTCCATCAGAAAGACGGCCATTGGCCTTAACATGCGCACCGACGCCTCCAGCCGCTATGAAAAGGGTCTTGACCCGATGAACACACTCCCCGCCGTTGAACGCGCCTGCGAGCTTGTAGAGCTTCTCGGCGCCGGTGAGGTTGTGGACGGCACAATAGATATTGTAGCAAAAGAATATGTCCCCACGACGCTCCCTCTGGACAGGGATAAAATAAACGCGCTGCTGGGCACCGATATCTCCGAGGAGTTCATGGTAAAAACTCTTGAAACCCTTGGCTTTGCCGTAAATGACGGCGTTGTCACCGTCCCCTCATGGCGCGGCGACGTTGAGCACTACTCAGACCTGGCCGAAGAGGTGGCGCGCTTCTGGGGCTACAACGTAATTGAGCCCACAATGTTTAAGGGCGAGGCCGTAACCGGAGGATATACACCGCGCCAGCAGGCGGAGAACAAAATCGGACAGCTCTGCCGGGCAATGGGCTTTTCCGAGATTTACACCTACTCTTTTATAAGCCCCAGCGCCTACGACAAAATACTCTCCCCGGCAGAGTGTCCGCTGCGCCGCTGCGTGAAAATCCTGAACCCTCTGGGAGAGGACACAAGCGTAATGCGTACAACCTCACTGCCCTCAATGCTTGAAATACTTGGCCGCAACGTAAGCTTCAGAAATGACAATGTCATGCTCTACGAGATGGCGAGAGTTTACCGTCCAAAAGGAGACATTCTCCCGGACGAGCGCATAATTCTCACTCTGGGCGCCTACGGCGACATGGATTTCTTCCGGCTCAAGGGCTGCCTTGAGGCTGTTTTCCGGGAAATGAATGTCCAGGACGTCAAATTCGTACCAAACAGCGATGTACCGTATTACCACCCCGGCAGATGTGCAAGCGTGTTTGCCGGTGAGAAATTCCTCGGCGTAATGGGTCAGGTACACCCCACTGTGGCCGAAAACTTCGGCGTGGGCCAGTGCTACACCGCGGAAATTGATTTTTACCGCCTTGTAAAATGCATCGCTCCCGAGAAGAGCTACACCCCGCTGCCCAAGTTCCCCACCATAACAAGGGATATCGCGGTGGTGTGCGACAACGCTGTTACCATCGCCCAGCTTACCGATTGTATAAAATCCGGTGGCGGAAAGCTGCTGAAGGGCGTACAGCTCTTTGATATATATACCGGCAGCCACATTCCAGAGGGCAAGAAAAGCTGCGCATTTTCACTTGAAATACGCAGCGACGACAAAACCCTCACCGACGAAGAGGCCGACGGCGAGGTCAAGGCAATTCTTGCAGCCCTTGAGAAAAACCTCGGAGCTGTAATAAGATAATCGGGAAATTAAAAATCCGCACCGGTGTCCTGTCCGGTGCGGATTTGTCCTATGGTCATGCGAAAACCATCATTTAAAAACTGCGGCCAGTTTTATAATTGACAAGCGCCCTTTTGTAGTGTATAATTCATTCGTTGCCTGAGCTTTGTCTCAATGTTTGCTGGTGTAGCTCAGTCGGTAGAGCAGCTGATTCGTAATCAGCAGGTCAGGTGTTCGAGTCACCCCACCAGCTCCAAAAAGAAAGACATGACCGTTAGGTCATGTCTTTCGTTTTTGTTCCGCTGTGTAAAGGCCGGCAAAATACCTTTTACGCTAATTGCAAAAATTTTAAAACATCAATTGTAATTGTCTCTTCACTTCCGGCAAGTGTAAACGGCGGTCAATTTGCCCTTACCTCTTCTTTGAGCCAAATAACCCTTTTTTCTCATATTGTGCCCTGCTTACCGTCTCTACCTCATAACCGCTGTCGCCTATTACCCTTCGCAGGTCGTTATCGTCAATATCCTCCTCTGTTACAATTACTGTCTGTCCCTTTGAATGAGAAGAGCTTACCTTTTTTACCCGAAATGCGCGGCGCACTGCGTCATTTATATGCGCCTCACACATTCCGCACTGCATTCCATTCACTTTCAGTGTTATTTCAGTCATAATATAACCTCTTTCTCTGCAACATATAGTTAGTTTTTTCTAACCAACTTTACCATAAATATTCTCAAAATTCAACACCTATTTCACTTACATACATATTGACATGTGCGCACAATTAGTATATGCTAACCATATGCGTTAGCATATACTAACCATTTATAAGGAATGACCACAGTGTTTTCAGACATGATAAAAGCAGCTAAAATCCCAAATCTTTCCCCACGTGAGTACATACAAAAAATTACTTCCATGGAGGGTCTTGAAGTCTACAGCTTCATGCTGGGTGACTCTGCCAACCTTTCTGAAATAATTGTCCCCTCCGGTAAATATGAGACCTTTTTCTGCACATCTGGCGGCCTGTACGCGGATTTTTCCGACGGCAGCCGTACCCGCCTTGGCGCGGGGGAAATAATGCTCATATCGGACACCTCCCACCTTCGGTCTGCCTGCCTTGCCCGCCCGGAAATCGGTGGAATCTTAGTGTCTGCGGACCCTAAAAAGGCGCTTTCAAGTCTTAACCAGCTGTGTTTCCTTTTAGGTGGACTGAAATTTGACACTGCCCGCGTAGGCGCCGTCATGCGCTCTCAGCGTGGCTGCGGCGTAATATCCGGCACTCCCTGGTGTGACACGGTTTTTGCTGCTCTTTCATCGATGGACAGCGGAACACAGGGAAAATACTGTGCATTTGCGGCGGTTGAGCTTCTGTACCTCTTGTGCTGTTCCGATGCCGTGGCATTTAAACCGCAGCTGGGGTATTCGGGAAATATGGACACATTCCTGCAAATACGCCAGCATATAGATGAACATCTGGACGAGCCTCTGACAATCGAAAACCTCGCCAAAAGGTTTCATCTCTCCCCTACCTCTCTGAAAACAGGTTTCAGGCAGGTCTACAGTATCCCCGTGCACAAGTATATACAGCGCGCGCGAATGGAAAAGGCCTCCTCACTTTTAAAAAGCACTCGCCTGTCAATTCTTGACGTTGCAATATCCGTGGGCTACAGCGGCACAAGCCAGTTTGTCGCTGTTTTCAAGCGCACATATCATATGACTCCGTCACAATACCGATCCAAAAACAGAAAAATTTTGTCTGACTCCGGCGATTTGTGTCTGAAACAGAGCGAAAACAAAAAGTAAAGTATTGTATACTTAAAATTCCAAAGAGTTTGCCGATAAGGAGGTATTTTCTTTGAAACAACACCGTATCTGGGCCTGGGGCGCCGTTATATGCATGATAATGGTGATGATTACAGGCTATAAGCGCAAATAATTTATAGGAGTGATAAACTGATGAGCATTTACAAAAATCTGGCCCTGTTTGCAGGCGGCGTGCTGCTTGGCTCTGCGGGCTTTAAGCTCCTTGCCAGCAAAGACGCAAAAAAAGTATACACCCACGCGACAGCTGCGGCTCTTAGAGTAAAGGATTCAGTAATGCAGACTGTGACAAACGTCCAGGAAAATGCAGCTGATATTCTGGCGTCAGCTAAAGATATCAACGAAGAGCGCGCGGCACAGGACACCATAGTTGAGGACACGTCCCCTGATTCTGCCGGGGCTTAATGGCAGCGAGAGCCGCAGGCGCGGCTCTCTTTTTTTGGAGGCTTCATATGAAATTTCAGATACTTCACGAAAGTTCCGGACGTATGAGGGTCCGCATGTGCCAGACGCGCATGACACTGCGGCAGGCTGACATTTTGGAGGCATATCTCCAGTCTGTCTGCGGTATAAGCCGCGCGGTGGTACATGAGCGCACCTCATGCGCCATTATAAACTACTCTCTCCCCCGGGGAGAGGTAATCTCCCGGATAAGCGCGTTTTCCTATACTGAGTTTGACCATCTCGCTCCGGAGCACAGCGGCAGGGCACTGAACCGGACATATGAGGAAAAGCTCGTTTCCATGGCTGTGTTCAAGGCATTTCGCTCGCTGTTCGTCCCTGCCCCTCTGCGGGCGGCATATGCCGTTATAAAATCTGTACCGTATATATTCCGCGGCCTTAAATGCCTTATCCGCGGCAGGCTGCACGTTGAGCTTTTAGACGCTCTCTCAATAGGTATTTCAATTGCACGGCGTGATTTTGCAACAGCCTCATCAGTTATGTTCCTCTTAAAGCTGGGCGAACTTCTGGAGGAGTGGACTCACAAAAAGTCTGTAGACGACCTGGCCCGGTGCATGTCACTAAATATAGACCGTGTATGGCTTGTTACCCCGGAGGGAGAGGTGCTGACACAGCTCGGGAATGTGCGCGCCGGCGATAAGGTCGCCGTGCGCACCGGCGGTCTTGTCCCCCTTGACGGCGTGATTGACAGAGGCGAGGTAATGGTAAACCAGGCATCGCTTACCGGAGAGTCCGTACCAGTTCCGAAACGCCCGGGAATGACAGTATACGCCGGTACTGTCGTGGAAGAGGGAGAGTGTACCATAACAGTCACAAAGCAGTCCGGCGACAGCAGGTATGACAAAATTGTATCCATGATTGAGCAGTCCGAAAAGCTGAAATCCGCCGCGGAGCAGCGAGCGGCAAGCCTCTCAGACAAGCTTGTGCCATACACTTTGGCCGGGAGCATAATTACAGGACTTCTCACAAAAAATCTTACCCGTGCGCTCTCCGTACTCATGGTGGACTTTTCCTGCGCCCTGAAGCTTGCCATGCCGCTCTCCGTGCTATCCGCCATGCGAGAGGCAGGCACCTACCACGTGACTGTGAAGGGCGGCAAGTATTTAGAGGCCATAGCCCAGGCGGACACAATCGTGTTTGACAAGACGGGCACTCTCACCCGCGCCTGTCCGTCGGTTGCAAAGATTATCACCTTCGGCGGCCGTGACGCAGATGAGATGCTCCGGCTTGCCGCATGCCTCGAAGAACATTTTCCGCACTCAATGGCAAATGCCGTAGTACAGGCCGCGAGAGATAGGGGACTGTCTCACGAGGAAATGCATTCAAAGGTAGAGTATCTTGTTGCCCACGGCATCGCCAGCACAGTGTCAGGCGAAAAGGTAATTGTCGGCAGCGCACACTTTGTATTTGATGACGAGGGCTGCACCGTACCTCCGGAGGAGATGGAGGTATACCGTTCACTTCCGGAGGAATATTCACACCTCTATCTCGCCATAGGGGGCACGCTGGCGGCGGTTATATGCATATCCGACCCTCTCCGCCCTGAGGCAGCCGATGTGGTGAAGGCACTTAAAAACGCCGGCATTAATAAGACCGTAATGCTCACCGGAGACAGCGACAGGACCGCCTCCGCCATTGCGGCTCAGGTGGGAGTGGACGAATACCGTTCCGAAGTTCTGCCGGAGGACAAGGCCGAATATGTAAGCCGTGAGCGCAGCCTTGGCCGTCGCGTTATAATGCTTGGAGACGGCATAAATGACTCGCCGGCACTCTCGGCGGCAGATGTTGGCATCGCCATAAGCGACGGGGCCGCCATTGCGCGGGAGATTGCAGATATAACTGTCTCGGCAGATAATCTGTATGAGCTGGTACGCCTTAGGGAAATTGCCGCAGGACTGCAAAAACGCATACGCTCAAACTACCGGTTTGTAATCGGCTTTAACGGCGGACTTATCGCCCTGGGAGCTGCGGGAGTGCTCGCCCCTGCCACATCAGCGATGCTGCACAATCTGTCCACCTTAGGCATAAGCCTGCACAGCATGACAAATCTCCTGGACAGCAAATAAAGTCAAAATTAATATGTAAAGGCGGACAAAGATTTGTCCGCCTTTTTATTATGCCGCCAGCATAAAGCACGGGGCGTCAGCCGTCTCAAGCATCTTTTCTATTGAAATTCCATACCCTTCAGTGGGGTCCTTTACAAGCACATGGGTAACAGCTCCAATGAGTTTTCCGTCCTGCATAATAGGACTGCCGCTCATACCCTGGACAATTCCTCCCGTCGCCGCAATCAGTTCCGGGTCTGTAACACGAATCATCATGCTTCTCGTGTCATCACCTGAATATACACGTGTTATCTCAACCGTATACTCTTTTACCTCCTGACCGCTGATATTTGAAAGTATCACGGCCTCGCCTGTGTGAATCTCATCTTCTGACGCCACCTCGACCGCCGTTTTTCCGTCAGCCACCGAGGTATCGCTCAACGTACCAAATATGCCGCAAATTGTGTTTGACCGCACATCGCCATACACATTTCCTCCCTGGAAGCTGCCCATAAGCTGTCCCGGTGTGCCGGCCTCTCCCTTTACAATGTCGTTTACAGACGTCTCAGAAATCTGCCCTGACCGCACAGGGACGGTTATGCCCGTGTCAATGTCACTCACCGGGTGGCCAAGCGCACCGAATGTCCCGGACTCCGGGTCATAAAATGTCACTGTGCCAAGCCCGGACATGCTGTCCCGCAGCCACAGCCCGAGGCTCAGGCTGCCGTCGTCGCAAACTGCCGGCGTCACAGAAAAGGTCTTTGCTTCACTACCTCTTGTAACTGTGATTTCCGCGCTCTCACCGGCGGACAGCCCTTCTGCTGCGGCCATCATGTCCTCTGCCGAGGCAACGCTTACGCCGTTTACCGCCGTTATAATATCACCCGGCAAAATTCCAGCGTCCTGCGCGGGAGATGGGCTCTCCGGCGGATACCCCGCAACAATTACGCCCTGGGTATCAAGAGTTATCTCCACCGCGCTTCCTATGGGCACAACCTGCCTGCCCCCATCTGCAAAAAACGCCGGACTGGACACTCCCGCAAGAAGGCATACGGCAAACGCTGAGCAGAGAACATTCCTGATTTTAGAAATTTTTCCCATTTCTCTCACCTCCGGTTATTTAATTTTAGTGCCGCTTTCCGCCGCACAAAAATAATATAACCGCAAAAATTTTTAAAAGTCTCAGTATAACCGGAAAAAAGTTGCCTGAATTTCCAGCTCAAAATTTTTGCCATCAATCCTGCGGCTTTTTGCGTAAATACATTCCTTTTAAAGGAATGTGAGCCAAAAATTAAACATTCTTTATTTTTTGAATACTATATTATTATGAGGTGATAATATTGACAGAAATGAGTATTCAAAAATACGGCAGTACAGGTCCTGACACAGAGCTTCTTCAAAAAGCTCTGTACCGCAGCGGCAGGAAGCTCACCATCGACGGAGTTTTCGGAAGCAATACCCAAAATGCACTTTTAAATTTTCAGGCATTTAAAGGCTTAACTGCCGACGGTATAGCCGGGGCCAACACATGGAGAGCCTTATACCCCTATCTCACTGGGTATGTTACATACACAATCAGGAGGGGCGACACCCTGTACAACATCGCCAGGTCAAACGGCACCACCGTGGAGAGCATAGAAACTGCAAATCCCGGACTTTCACCGCTAAACCTTATTCCGGGGAAGAAAATAACCGTGCCGCTTAATTTTGATGTTGTGCCAACGGATATAACCTTTACCTCGGCTGCGGCGGAGTTCTCCATCTCCGGTCTTCATGCCCGATACCCTTTTATATCCGTCTACACAATTGGAAAAAGCGTCATGGAAAAGCCCATACAGTATATACGTCTGGGCATGGGCGTAAAAAACGTGTTTTTTAACGCAACCCACCATGGCAACGAGTGGATTACAACCCCGCTTCTCCTGCGCTATCTGGAAAATTTCTGCCGTGCCCTTGTCACGGGCGGAGAAATCGGCGGAAAAAGCGCAGCCGCACTGTATACCGGCGCCACAATCTGGTTTGTGCCTATGGTAAATCCCGACGGAGCAGACCTCGCCTCCGGCCGGCTGACCGAGGGCAGTTTCTATGACGAGGCGGCTACAATGAGCCAAAACTATCCCTCTATTCCATTTCCCTCCGGCTGGAAGGCAAACATCTCCGGCATAGACACAAATCTGCAGTACCCCGCGGGCTGGGAAATCGCCCGGGAGATAAAAACCGCTCAGGGCTATTTTTCCCCAGGGCCCCGGGATTATGTGGGCGATTACCCCCTTCAGGCGCCTGAGAGCCGCGCGGTATACGACTTTACAAACAGCCATAATTTTGACCTCACTGTCTCCTACCACACTCAGGGAAGGGTAATCTACTGGAAATACGGTACGCTTGAGCCTCCACGCGGTCTGGAAATAGGCACATACCTGGCCTCCGCCAGCGGATATACCCTTGACAACGTGCCGGACGCCTCCGGACACGCTGGCTACAAGGACTGGTTTATACTGGAATTTAACCGTCCTGGCTACACTGTCGAGGCCGGCTCCGGTACAAATCCCCTGCCCATTTCCGACTTCCCGGTAATCTACGCGGAAAACGAGGGTTTAATTTCTCAGGCAATAGCTTTGGCGTAATATAAAAACTGGAAAATTTTTCTATTTTTTTCCAGTTTTGTATTGCAAATAAGCGAATATTATGCTAAATTATATCCAAGTCAATAGATAAAGAGAGATATTGCACGGTATTAAAATGAATCTCACGGAGGAACTAAACCAATGAACAACAATTTAAAAGTAGTAATCGCAGATGCCAGCGACGAATACCGTACTCTGCTCAGGGATATACTGAGCGGTGAAGGCGATATCACGGTAGTTGGAAGCGCCGGTGACGGCGCAGAGACATTAAAGCTTGTGGAGGAAAAGCGTCCCGACGTCCTTCTTCTGGATTTCATACTGTCGGGAATTGACGGACTTGGCGTCATGGAAAAGATTAACGCCTCCATGCCGGAAGACACCCGTCCCTGTATCTTCATAATTTCCAGTTTTTCAGGAGAGAGGGCGATAAATGAGGCCTCGGCAATGGGCGCCGCATATTTCATGCACAAGCCATGTGACGTGGCAACTCTCTGCGGGAGAATACGCAGCATTGCCGGCAAGCCAAAGGGTGCACAGGCACAAAAGCCAATTCAGTCTTCCGCAAAGTCTCGGCGGGAGATGAGTCTGGAGGCCCACGTAACTGATATACTCCACGAGATTGGAGTACCGGCCCACATAAAGGGCTATCAATATCTCAGAACATCTATTGTCATGGCGGCAGAGGACATGGACGTTATAAACGCGGTCACAAAAGTTCTCTACCCCACCGTGGGAAAGAAATATTCAACCACGCCAAGCCGTGTAGAGCGGGCAATCCGTCACGCCATAGAAGTGGCATGGGACAGAGGCGACATTGAAGTTCTTCAAAAATATTTTGGCTATACCGTCTCAAACATCAAGGGAAAGCCCACAAATTCAGAGTTTATCGCCATGATTGCGGATAAAATCAACCTTGAGCGCGAGGAGATGGCCCAGTAACAGCCTTAAAAAAGCAAGCGGAAGAATTTACCGCTTGCTTTTTTACTGGAAATTTTAATATATCCGGCTGCTGCAATCTCTCGGAAGGCTTTATAAGTTAATCCGTCCGGCTCATCTTCAGCGCCCTTTACGCCGGGCACTGGCGTCCCGTGTGGTCAATGGTGTAGTCGCCGGGGAGAATGAGCTGGCTTATTGGCACAATGCTGTATCCATTTTGTATGAGGTACTCAATAATTGAGCCCAGGGCCTCCGGCGTGTGGATTGCCGCGTTGTGAAACAGGACAATGCTGCCGGGCTGTACTTTTGTGGTCACCCTGTCGTAAATCTCATTTGCAGGTATTTCCTTCCAGTCCAGACTGTCAACGTCCCATTGAATCGGTTCCATTCCCATAGAGCGGACAGAGGTTATCACGTTGTCGTCATACTCCCCATA
>CAJFTV010000102.1 GCA_904420055.1 Candidatus Alloscillospira gallinarum
ATTGACAGCTGGCGCCAGCACGGCAAAACGGCCATCTGGGAAGTTCTTAAAAACGGCAACGATTTGGCAATTGCGCTCACAATGCGCGAAGGCCCCAATTCCACAAGCACTCCCCGCGCTACGCTTGCTGAAGTGCTGGCCTTAGCGGACATACTCCCTACCCTACAGCGGCTGTCAATAAACTACAGTATAATTAACGACAACTTAAATTACAAACTCAGTTCTCCCTCAAATCTGTTGTGCATAGGCGGGGCCAAAGCAAACGCCGTAACCGCCAAGCTTTTGGCTCACTACGGAAAAACTCTCCCAATAAAAATAACAAGCGACCCTTTTTCCATAATAATCGGTGAAAAACAGTACGTCACAGAGTATACCGACGACAAATCCCAAATTGCTGCAGATTACGGTGTCGTACTGGTAGTCTGTGAGCAGGGCAGCACCGGAAAGCAAAAATGCCGGATTGCCGCCTTCGGCGGCCGCGGATTTGGTACACGAGGCGCAATCCAGAGCCTTGCAGCTCCTGATTTAGTCAAACGCTTTAAGCGCTATTCAAAAAACAACTCTTTTCTGGCAATTATACGTGTCAGCGGGGACAGTGATGAACCAACTACCTCAGTTGAGGAGTTTTACCCCCTCGATATCTATAAATAAGCTCGGACATGCCGCTTCATATTAAAAAGGACTATCTCTCAGGGCAAAGCCTGCGTGATAGTCCTTTTTGTTTTTCCCGGCGCTAAAATTTAAAAACGCCCTTTATCTCAGTCTTCCGTATTTTTTCAGGGCGGAATTTATCTCCAAAAGCCCGTCCAAAAATGTCTTGTCGCTCCCGATCTCCGCTAACCTGAACCCCATCATTATATAATTTGTACTGCTTCCATACTCGTCCACACACCTTTTCACCTCGGCCTCAACCTCGTCTGAAGCCGCGTCAGACTGTCCGGGCCGCCCGTTTGAATCGTACCCTCCGATAACAGCTATCCTGCTGCCGTACTTCTTCTGTATTGCCTTTATATCGTTTACCGGCTGGGCTGAGCTCCACGCCACGGCACCTTCCTCTATAAAATCTTCAATTATGTCCTCACATTTGCCGCAGGTGTGCATAATGGGCTCCATGCCGTATTCTTTCACAGCGTCGTTCAGTCTCTTGTGGTGCGGCTTTATGAGTTTTCTGTACACCTCCGGCGACATGAACAGGCCCCTCTCTGTCGCAACGTCATCAAAGCTTGTGAAAAAGTCCGGTTTAAAATACTGCGCCGCTTTTTTCACTATCTCTATCTTGTAATCTGTTATAGCCTCCATAAGGGCATAGCACTCCTCCGGCTCTTCATACATGGCGCACAGGGCATTTTCAAATCCCATGAGATGTGTTAGCCGCAGAAACTGGGCGTTCCAGCTCTGATATTCTATGGCTCGCTCTGCCCGGTTTACTCTCCCCAGCTGCTTTGCCGCCAGTGCCTCCCAGTCAAATTCCTCAAGGTTGGGAAACTTTACAACATCGCGCCACTTTGTTATATCCTCCAGAACGGGCGCCGCAGTAATCGGGCAGCCCTGTCCCCCAGCGGAGTCAGATGGTTTCCAGAGAACTCCAAATCCGTCTCTTCCTCCGCCCGCAGGGCCGTTTTCAAATGTCTCAGATGCAGAACCTGCAACCGCCATCTCAAGCATCGCGTCAGGTATCCACTCATGCTCCCTGCCGTGTATCGCCGCTATCATATTTTCACGTGAATTCATTGCAGCACTCTCCTCAAATTTTTCCTATATCCATTGCTGCGAAGAAACCGCTGTGCACAGCGCCGGCAACTTTACCCACCTTTTTGCAGTCTCCGACAATAGAAAGGCGTACTCCCAAAGGAGCCAGCTCGAAGTACAGGCTGTCACAGCTTTTCATTCCCACCGCATAATAAGTGCTGTCGCTTTTTAAAGTGTGCCGTATCCCGTCTTTTTCATAAATTACACCGCTTTCTGTTATCTCAAGACACTTTGCCCCGGTTATAATCTGCAGATTCTGCTCCTGTATGGTCTGCAAAAGCCCCACTTTGTAAACACCCCGGGCGTCCCTTGCATACTCCCTGTCAAGCTCCAAAACCGTAACATTTTTCCCTATATTTTTAAGGTGCAGCCCCGCTTCTACTCCGATAAGTCCGCCGCCTACTATAACTACATTATCACCGACGTCTGAGCATTTAGAGTAAATCTCAGTTGCATGTCTGGCATTTTCATATCCCTTTATATACTCCGGTACAACAGGGGCGCTGCCCGCGGCCACCACAACGTCCTCCGGCATAAACCTGAGAACCTCTTCCACTGTTGCGGCCTTGTTCAGCACCACATTAACCCCGCTGCGCTCCGCCTTACTCACAAGATAGTTCTTGTACCGTTGCAAATCGTGCTTCAAGCTGTCCGTATCGATGAAATTTAAAAGTCCGCCAAGTCTATCTGACTGCTCCCACAGGGTCACGTCGTGCCCGCGCTCTGCCGCCGTAACCGCCGCCGTTATGCCAGCCGGACCGCCGCCTATCACAAGCACCTTTTTGCTCACATTTGCTCTTCTTCTGTCTTCCCCAAAGCCAAGCCGTGCCTCGCGCCCGATTAGGGGGTTTACGCTGCAAACCATGTGCCGTTCCATATTGTCGCCGTCCGTACAGTTTAAGCACCTTATACACGGTGAAATATCCTTCGAATGTCCGGCAAACGCCTTTTCCGGGAGATAGGGGTCTGCAATAAGCGCCCTGGACATGGACACCCCGTCCGCCTTGCCGGAGGCGATTATCTCCTCCGCCTGCTCCGGATACAGCACGGCACCCATTGTGAACACAGGTATATGCACCCTGCCGGAATTCTTTATCGCCTGAGACAGGTCCGTATTAATTCCAAGGGGCCGGTATGTACATGTCATGTTGTTGGCAAGCCCCTCAACGCTCACCTCCACAAGGTCAATGTACTCCTGGGCACTCTCAAGAAATGTGATTATATCCTCAACGGTAAAGCCGCCCTCTGTCCGCTCCGAACCGGAAATGCGCATCATTACCGCACGGTTCGGGCCTACCCTGTCCCGCACTGCCTTTACAATCATCATCGGAAAACGCATTCTGTTTTCAAAGCTGCCCCCAAACTCATCTGTCCGGGTATTTATAATAGGCGAGAAAAACTGCGCCGGCAGCCACCCATGGCCAAAATGGAGCAGCACGGCGTCAAATCCTGCCCAGAACATATACTCCGCAGTATCGGCATATTCCTGGCAGACCTCTTCCATCATGGCAAGGTCCATGGCCGCCACCTCATACCCCTCATACATCGTCTTTGCTGCCACAGGTCCCACAGGCGGTTTTTTGTTAAACTCCGGCTTGGTCCTCATTCCGCCGTGAGTGAGCTCGGCACTGGCGACCGCGCCGTGCTCATGTATTGCGGCGGAGAGCTCTGCAAAAAGCGGCAGGTTATCAAGGTTTTTTATCATCTCAGGCGTATGATTCCCTCCGTCGCCCACAGACACCTCCCCCAGGTTTACAATAGCCGCACCTCCCCGGGCCTTGTGCTCCAAATACCCCGTATAGTAATCGTCAGGCCGCCCGTCAACCGTGTGAAACAGCATATTCGGCGCGGACATTATTCTGTTTTTAAGGATAAGGTCTCTTACTCTAAGCGGCTTAAAAAGCTCCGGAAATCTGTTTTTCATGCGCAGCGCTTCCCCTTCCTATATGAATTATAAATTTTTACCAAATACATTAATTTAATTATACATGGTTCTATTCATGGTGTAAACTATAAAAGCTTATTGACATTATTAAGCCCCATTTATATACTATTTATAAACAAAATTACCTATTACCTTACAAACCGGCAGTGTAAAAACTCACATTTATTCAAATTTATAAATACTTTATAAGTGTTTTGGAAAGGTTTCACATGAAGATTTCACTTGAACTGATTGCACGGGAGCTCGCCTGCACTGATGAGGTTGCGGACATATGGAACACATCTGCGAATTTAAGCGAAATGTGTATTTTCAGCTATGCGCTTTTAGACAGCACACCGTTTTTTACAAAGGGCTTTATATATGTAAGCGAATCCAACAATCCAAATACAGAAAGGCTATTACCCGCACTGCAAGAGGCGGGGGCCGCACTTTTGTGTATCGGTCAAATGCCTGAAAGTGTTGAAAATTCAGCTGTACCCGCCATATCCTGCCGTGTTCCCGCCGGAAATGGCATGAATACAATATGCCGCCTTTTAGGCAGTATATTTGACCGTTACGAGAAATGGCATCAGGGCATTTACTCTGTGGTAAAAGACGGTGATATCCAGAAGCTTTTGGATATGTCCTATTCCATATTCCACGCAACGCTGTACTTTTTTGCAAACAATGTCATGAAAATAACGGCAATTGCCGGCTCTGACCGCCGGTACTACTTTGACGGCCGTGTACTCCCCTTTGAGATGATGAACCTCCATTACAATGAACCCTTCAGCAAGGCCAGCATGGGATTTACAGAGGCATTTATCTTCCCAAAGGGATTCATGCACGTAGATGTCTTATGCTATAACCTTTTTACCGACACGGAGTTTTCTGCCCGGGTATTCTGTCTTGACGAGTCACCGGAGCGAAAATACCTCGCAAGCGACTTTACCCTCATGAACATTTTGGGCAGTGTACTGCAAATGACATATGACGCAAGTACAGACAGCGTATACAACTCCAGCAGCGAGGCAGTGCAGCTGCACATGGATCTTTTGAACAACGAACATGTTGACAAATCCCGCATAGACAGTATTTTAGGGCGCCGCGGCTGGACAAATTCCGATATTGTCGTAATATACCTGTGCGTCAACAGGTTTGAGCGTATTTTAGACCGCAACAGAAGCTACTACTGCCGTATACTCTCCGAGAGATACGACGGAATTATACCTGTTATATACGACGATAATATAATCATAATTTTTCATGAGACACATGACAATGCATTTGACAGCTTTCTTGGTCAATTTATTGAGTTCGTGAAGGACGGTAACCTGCAGTTTGGCGTCAGCAACAAATGCAGCAAAATTGAGATGCTGCACTTTCTTTACATGCAGGCAAAAATAGCCTTTTCCCGGGGTACAGCTGAAAACCCGCGTGGCAGATATTACTATTTTGACGACTTTGCCCTCACCTATATCATACAAAACGGCATATCCCAGTTCCCGCCGGAGCTGATATGCGCCCCAGAGCTTACCCGCCTTTTGGAATATGACAGCCAAAACGGTGCCAATTATGCAGCCACCTTAAAAGAGTACTTAAGCTGCGGCATGAACGCCGTATCCACCGCCAAGAAAATGTACATTCACCACGCCACCATGGTCTACAGGTTAAAACGTATTCAGGAAATAGGCGGTATTGACTTTGACAATCAGGAACGGCTCACATACATAAACATATCATATCTAATTTTGGGCTCACCTCCGTCAAAGAAATAGCCCCCATATCATTCACACAGTAAAAAATCACCCATGAAAACATGGGTGATTTTTAATTACGATTATGCTTTTTTTCTATATTTCCAGCCAAGGAGGAAAGCCGAGTTTATAATCACCAGTACCGAACCCGCGTTGTGTACCAGTGCTCCGACTACGGGGTTCAATATTCCGGTCATTGCTAAAACTATGGCTACAAAATTCAGCGCCATCGAAAAAGTCATGTTGAGTTTTATCGTCCTCATCATTCTGCCGGCCAGAGCCAGAAGATGCGGAAGTACCGCAATATCGTCCCGTACCAGGGCAATATCCGCAGCGTCTACTGCGATATCGCTGCCAATGCCGCCCATGGCAATACCAACATCTGCCTTTTTCAGGGCCGGCGCGTCATTTATGCCGTCGCCCACCATGCACACCTGTTTTCCAGCTCTCTGCATCTTTTCAATTTCTGCCATCTTATCCTCCGGCAGACACTGGTATTTAACATTTTCGATACCTGCATTTTCTGCTATGAACTCCGCCGTCTCACGTCTGTCGCCGGTGAGAAGGATTGGCGCAACACCCTGCCTTTTTATCTCTTTTATTGTATCTCCGGCGTCCGAGCGTATTGTATCTGCCAAAACTGCAAAACCGGAGAATTTTCCATCAATCGCCACATATATCACCGTTCCGCCTGTTTTCAGCCACTCTCCGGCGCCGGCATTCTTATATCCCACCGCGCCGCAGGCCGTCATAAGCACCTTATTTCCCGCTGTTACACGTACGCCGTCTGTCTCCGCCTCAACTCCCTTTCCCGGGAGTATCTTAAATGCGTTTGGCTTTTTCGGTTTTTTGCCGTTTCTCCTTGTGTACTCCTCAACTATCGCCCTGCCGAGAGGGTGCTCGCTCATAAGCTCTGCCGAGGCAAGAAGTGCAAAAATACGCTCCTCACTCTGCCCGCAAAACGCCTGTACCGCAGTAACCTGTGGCTTTCCGTAGGTCAGTGTCCCCGTCTTGTCAAATGTTATGAACTTTACATTGGCAAGGCGCTCAAGCGCGCCGCCGTCCCGTACCAGAATTCCCCGCTTGGCGCCGTTTCCTATCGCCGCCATAATGGCCGTAGGGGTTGCCAGCACAAGTGCACAGGGACAAAACACAACAAGAATTGTAACGGCCCTTATTATTTCCCTTGTAATTAGCCCGGTTACGGCGGCGGCCACCAGGGCAATTACCACAATCCATGTGGCCCACCTGTCCGCAATCCCAACGATTTTTGCCTTATCTGCATCGGCCGACTGTACAAGGCGTATCATGCGCTGTATAGAACTGTCCTCACCCACAGCCGTGGCCTTCATCTCAAATGCGCCGAAACGGTTTACAGTTCCGCTTTTTACCTTATCTCCCACTCCCTTGTCCACCGGCAGTGACTCTCCCGTCATGACAGACTCGTCAACTGATGTCTCTCCGGAAATTATCTCGCCGTCCACAGGCACTGTCTCACCAGGCAACACACGCAGCCTGTCTGAAACCCTTACCTCCTCGGCCATTACGGTTTTCTCTCCTGAGGCTGTTATAACGCGGGCTGTCCGTGGTGTTAAATGCACCAGTTTTTCAATTCCTGCTCTGGCTTTGGCCACTGTTACGTCCTCTAAAAGAGCGCCAAGCTGCATTATGAACGCGACTTCTCCCGCGGCAAAATCCTCTCCGATTATAACAGAGGCAATAAGCGCCATAGACACCAGCACATCGGCTTTGATATCAAACGCCGTGACAAGCCCGTATACCGCCTCTAAAATTATGGGAACTCCGCACAGTATTATGGCAATCCACGCCGGGTCAAACGGCAGCTCTACAAGATTAAAAAGGCTGAGCACAAGTGCCGCGCCGGATATGACAAGAAAGATAACGTCTCTCTTAATGCCGCCAAGCTCCAATATTTTTTCAAAAGTCTTCATAGCTTCATCCTCCGTCTTATACCTATGGGGGTATGGGCATATTATACATATACCCCCATAGGTTTGTCAATGAAAAACTTAATCTGCTTTAAAAATATATTCTGCGGCATGTCCTATAGATTACACAAATATGCAGTAAAAAAGCCGGCGCAGCCCGGCCCGGTCTATTGGGTCTGCTGCGCCAGCCTTTTTCTCAGGTCTGTTATGTATCTCTCCTGCTGTCTCTTGATATACAATTTTATGATTGGTCTTAAAACAAATTTTTTAGCAGTCACATTTTCGGTAAACACTATTCTCGTGCGCCCTTTTTCCTCTGAAAATATTCCCGTCCAGTGCCCGCAGATATTTTCATTTTCCAGTTCTAACTCCCACCGCTTGTACGGCACTCTCTTTGTGACAGTAAAATCTGTTCTTATACCATCTTTTGAGTACTCGGAAAAATGGGCCTTCCCTGTTATCTCTGTCCTCCTTAAATCGCTGCGCCAGGCGCTGTCCTCCAAATTGGTGACTGTGTCCCACACAAGCTTTATATCCCAGTCAAATATCGCCGCAATTGTTGATATGGCCATACACTTCCTCCTTTGTAGTTTACATAACATTTTATTGTAAAGCAGTATATGCGTCTGCACATATACGTATAATCCTTATTATTTCCCCATCTTCAGAAGAGCCCTTGCAGCCTCCTCCGGGGACATATTCGTGGTCTCAAGCTTTATTGTGCTGAGCTTATCATACATCGGCATGCGCTCAAGGCTCCGTGATATGACGTCCTCACTCCGCATGCCGGCATCTATGTCTTTTTCAATCCTTCTTAAAAGCTCCTCCACGCTGCACACAAGCGACACAGAGATTACCCGGCACCCGGTCAGGTGCAGCCTTGACAAAATTGTTTCAATTATCTCCTGCTGGTGCATAACCCAGCAGAATATCACATTTTCATACTCTGTACATCTTAAAAAGTTATCCAGCAGATGGCATATGTTATCAATCACCATTGTCTTTGTCTCGCAGGTAACCGTAAACGGATTGGCGTCCCAGCACCAGTCGCCGTCGAGAAATACGCTCCGTTCTGCCATTTTCTGAAGTGCACGGCACGCCGCGGTCTTTCCCACTCCCATTGGGCCTCCAACAAGGTACAGTGTCTTCATCTCCGCACTTCCCACTCCTCTTTTGTAATCCGGGATACCCTGTCTGCAAGGCTCTCTCCCATGGGCGTCAGTCTGCGAGGCGAGGTGTGGTGATATTTAAAACCGCATTTCTCCTGTACCCGCTCTGATTTTCTGTTGCCCTCATACGACACACACCATACCGCCGGGCAATTAAGCTCTGTAAAGCACCGCCTTAAAAGCTCCTCCACGGCCTCAGGGATTATGCCCTGCCCCCAGTAAGGGAAACCTATCCAGTAGCCGATTTCCGCTTCACCGTTATTTAACGGGACATTATTCTCCTTCAGCATAATCCCCGCCGCGCCCACCGGCTCCCCCGTGCTCTTCAGGACAACCGCGTATGTCTCAGGAGCCGACAGCACATTTCTTATTATCTCACGGCTCTCCTCCACACTGTCATGGGGCTTCCACCCGGCAGCGGCTCCAATGCGCGGGTCCCTGGCATATTTATAAAGACTTACGGCGTCATCTTCCCGCCACGTCCGAAGAATAAGCCGCCTTGTATAAAGCTCCAACTGTTTTCCTCCCGTCTCAATTCTGTTTTTGAGGCTTGCACTTTCCTGTTACTGATGTAATATCAATTTTCACGACCGCCGTATGAGGCGCTCCCCGGCGCGCTTTATCCTCAATCTCCCTGTCGGACAACACTTTTCCCGAATAGTGACGGGAAAGCTGTATAAGTCTCAGCGTGCGCTCATCTATATCCTCAATTATCACTGCCGTGCCCTTGGCCACTGCGCTGCAGTATAAGGTAGTGAGGTCCTCCGGTACAACAGTGTATTCCGCCACCGCTGAAACAGACACTTTCGGGCAGTGTCTTATGCACCTTATCTTTTCCCCATCTTTCGCACAATGGAAAAAAATCGCGTTCTCCCTCTCTGACAGATAAAAATTTACCGGCACACCATATGGGCTGCCGTCAGGCATTACCATGGACAGCGTTCCATATGCACTTCTTTTCAGTATGTCCATTGCCTGCTCTTCAGTAGTCTCCAGCTCTTTTCTCCGCACTCTAATCACTTCCTTTAAATAGACTGACCTGACAAATAAAAATGCGCAGAGCCGGGAAGGCTTCCCCCCTCCCGGCTCTCTTTTCATTTTCAGTTAAATTCATTCATGGCCTTGTCAACGCCTTCGCTGATTATGACAGTCACTGCCTCCGCAGCAGCTTTCACCGCACGGCTTATCTCCTCTGCGTCTCCGTTTTTAAACGTAGAGAGCACCCAGTCGGCCATGTCCATCTCCGGATTTGGCTTTGCCCCAACGCCGATTTTCACCCGGGGAAACCCCTCTCCGCCGCACTTGGCTATTATATCTTTTAGCCCGTTGTGGCCGCCGGCAGAACCGCTGCGCCTCACACGCAGCTTTCCCACCGGGAGAGAAATATCGTCTGACACTACCACCACGTGGTCAAGCGGCACCTTATAAAATGCCATCGCCTGCTGTACCGCGTCACCGCTAAGGTTCATGTAAGTCTGCGGCTTCATTAAAAGCACACCATGCCCCTCAATCTTCGTCTGGCGCACAAGTGACTTAAACTTTATCCTGTCAATTTTCATGTCCAGCAGCTTCTCTAAAGCGTCTCCGGTCATAAATCCCACATTGTGGCGCGTCCCATAAAAACGCTGTCCCGGATTGCCAAGGAGCACCACAATCCATTCTACTCCCGCCTGCTTCTTGCCAAACAGCATAATTACATGAAGAGGTTGGAGATGGAAATCTCCTCGTACACTCTCTCAATGGCGTCTGCAAAGAGCTCCGCAGAGGAAATGTACTTTATCTTACTGCACTCCTGTCCCTCCGGGAACGGAATCGTATCAAGGAGTACAAGCTCTGATATGTGGCTGCTGTTAATCCTCTCAATTGCCGGGCCGGAGAGCACGCCATGGCTTGCGCAGGCATACGCCGCGACTGCGCCGCCCTTCTCCACAAGGGCATTTGCCGCCCCGCAGAGGCTTCCGGCGGTGTCAACCATATCGTCCAAAAGGATTACCTTTTTCCCGCTGACATTTCCGATTATATTCATAACCTCAGACTGATTTGCCTTTTCACGGCGCTTGTCAACGATAGCAAGGCCAAGCCCAAGAGACAGTGCAAACATTCTCGCCCTGGACACAGAGCCCACGTCAGGGGACACAACAACATATTCGTCGTTCTTTCCGTCAATGAGATTTGTGAAGTAATCAACAAAAAGAGGATTGCCGTAGAGATTGTCCACAGGGATATCAAAAAATCCCTGAATCTGGGCTGCGTGCAGGTCCATTGTCAGAACTCTGTCCGCACCAGCCGCGGTGATGAGATTTGCCACGAGTTTTGCCGAAATAGGGTCTCTGGATTTTGCCTTTCTGTCCTGTCTTGCATACCCAAAATAGGGCATAACCGCCGTAATTCTTCCCGCTGACGCCCTCTTACATGCGTCAATCATAACAAGCAGCTCCATGAGGTTGTCATTTACCGGCTTGCATGTGGGCTGTATTAAAAACACGTCCGCTCCTCGGACCGTCTCGTGAATTGACACTGAAACCTCGCCGTCAGCAAAGCTTGTAACCGTCGCTTCCCCCATTCGCATGTTCAGCGCCTTGCAAATGTTTTCCGCCAATTGTCTGTTTGCGTTCCCAGTAAATACCTTTATCTCTTTCCCGTGTGATATCATATCTCAAACGCACCTCTCTTTTTACTTTATGCTCTTCAATTATACCAGAATTTCCGGCTTTTTAAAGCGGGTTTTTAAACAAAAAGATACTAATTTTACATTAATTTTGCAACTTTTATTTCAATTGATAACAACAGGGATAATTTAAGACTTCATTAATTCTTTTTAATGAGTTTTTTGCGGTTATTGACAGGGCATAATGTTGCATATAAACTTAACTGTACTACACCATACCACACAGTTGTTCGGGGGCATTTTTTATGCTCACCGGAAAAAGGAGGTATTTATGTTCAATCTCAGTTTCAGAAGCCCCCGGCCTATATATGAGCAGATAACGGAGAACTACCGGCGTCTTATAACCTCCGGGGCAATTTCCTCAGGCGAGAAAATACCGTCGGTGCGGGAGCTGGCCTCCCGTCTCGCCGTTAATCCAAATACCATACAGAAGGCATATCGGGAGCTTGAGGCCGGAGGATACATTTGTACTGTTCCTGGTAAGGGCTGTTACGCCGGAAACACCGATGAGCTGCGGCACAAAAAAGTCGATACCCTATATAGCCAGCTTGATATACTGGTGCTTGACTTTCTGTCCCACGGTGTGACCCGGGAAGAGCTGAAAAGCCACATTGACCAGATAAAGGAGGCAAGCTGATATGATAACTGTCAAAGACGTTGTCAAGACATTCGACGGGCACAGGGCTCTTGACGGAATTGACATAAACGTACCAAAGGGCTGCGTATACGGTCTTGTGGGTTCAAACGGCGCCGGCAAGACCACAATAATCCGCCACCTGACAGGCGCCCTGCGTCAGGACTCAGGCGAAATACTCATAGACGGACAGCCTGTTTATGAAAATGTGCCCCTTAAAAGCCGCATCGCATATATCCCGGACGACATATATTACTTTGCTCAGGCCGGCATCAGAGATATGATGAAATATTACCGCGGCATTTACCCCACATTTGACATGGGGCGCTACAACTCTCTGCGGGAAGTGTTCCGCCTTGACGAGCGCGGTCCAATGCGCCGTCTGTCAAAGGGCATGCAGAAGCAGGCGGCATTTTGGCTGGCTATTTCAATGAAGCCGGAAATCCTCATTCTTGACGAGCCGGTAGACGGTCTTGACCCGGTCATGCGCCGCCAGATTTGGAGCCTAATATTAGGAGATGTCGAGGAAAACGGCACAACGGTCTTAATATCCTCCCATAATCTCAGGGAGCTTGAGGACGTGTGCGACCACGTGGGAATTATCCACAAGGGTAAGACTATACTGGAGCGCAGTCTGTCTGAGCTTCAGGGAGACACCGCAAAGATACAGATTGTCTATGGAGAGGGGCGCTCTCTCCCCGAGGATATCCGGGTTCTTCACCGCTCACAGACCGGAAAAATACAGACAATCATCGCCAAGGGAAATCCTGCGGACCTGTCGCTGCTTTTGGAGGCCTCCTGCCCCATATTTTACGACATAGTCCCCCTGTCCCTTGAGGAAATATTTATCTACGAGCTGGGAGGTGCTGACTACGATGTCAAGAACATCATACTTTAATTCTACCGTTTTTAAAAGAAATCTCACCGGCTTCTGGCCTCTGTGGGCAGTGTATCTGATTATTCTCCTTCTTGTTGTGCCAATGTCCGTATTCAGCCGGCTTTCAATGGACACAAGATTTTTAACCAGTGATACGGTTCTTTCCCTCGGCGCCAGCGCAAGCCTTTTTACAACTTTCATTTTCTCCATCATCGGGGCAATGTCCTTTTTCTCCTACCTCTACTCCACAAGAAGCGCTGTAATGACCGCGTCTCTGCCCATAAGCCGGAGCTGCATGTTTATAACAAACTTCATATCAGGGCTTGTATGGCTCATATCGGCACAGGTTATAGCGGCTATTGTGACGTTAATTATAGAGTTATCGTTTGGCGTCTCCTGTGTAACACTGAGTGCAATCGGCCAGTGGCTTCTGCTTTCGGTAATGCAGTCAATATTTTTCTTCGGCTTTGCCTCCTTCTGCGCCATGCTGACAGGTAATCTCGTAGTACTGCCGATACTTTATTTCATATTTAACTTCCTGTTTATCGCGCTTTACTACGTGCTGTCCAGTATTTTTGAGCTCTTTCTCCTGGGGTACGTGGCAAATATTCCCGGAATTATCTACTGGCTAACTCCCGTTGTAAAGCTTTTTCAAAGCTCTCTGAGCGGCCATATATCCGTCTCCGGCTGGACCGCAATGGGCATATACACTTTAGCCGGACTGATTTTTGCGGCTTTTGCACTTGTCATATACAGAAAGCACCGAATGGAGTCCGCTTCCGACGTGGTAGCCGTCCGGCCGCTCAGGCCCGTGGCGAAAATCTGCACAGCAGTCGGATTTTCCTTCACACTCGGTCTTGTCATATATCTTCTCATTTTTGCCACCACACCGGTAAAACCCGTTGGCCTTGCAATTTGCTTCATTATAGGCGGTTTTGTCGGCTACTTTGCCGCCGATATGCTGATTTCCAAGAGCTTTAGAGTTTTCCACAGATATAAAGGCTTTCTCATCTATGCCCTTGCCGTGGCCATATTTGTGGTGTGCCTTGAGTACGATGTAATAGGCTATGAAAGCCGCATTCCTCCGGCGAATAAGGTAAAGGAAGCGGTCATCACATTCAACGGCGAAAAGACGAAATTTGCCGACAATGTGAGTATAGAGCAGGTCTCTGCCGTCCACAGGGAGATAATAGAAGAGATGCAGTCCAATAGTACGGACCCTTACTCCGGATACAACACTGTCGCCATAAGTTATAAATTTTCCAACGGCACCACACAAGACCGGCGCTATTACTGCACTGATGAGATGATACCGTCGGAACTGACAGATATGTTTAACTCCTATGAGTCGCGCTATGACAGAGTTGCTCTCGATTATCCTCCTAATCCCCAGCAAATAATGTATGCTGGTATTGATGTGTACCTGAATACGGAAGGTGTTTCACTTGAGCTCACAGGTCAGCAGTTCTGCACCCTTTATGGCTATATAATACAGGATTTG
>CAJFTV010000103.1 GCA_904420055.1 Candidatus Alloscillospira gallinarum
TACATGCATAAAAGGCGTATCACCTTGGTGATACGCCTTTTCACTGTGCTGCTTTGTAGTGTCCGCCGATTTAAACGCGCACATTTTTGAGGCAGAAGTCTATAAAGCTGTCCAGGTGCGGCTTTAAGTTACCGTCCCGCTTTACAAGAACCGTGCGTATTGTGTGGTTTTGCGCGGTGAGAGGGGCAGGGAGCATTTTTACAGATGACAGATATGTGTCCGGCTCAGTAAAATACTGGCAGAGGGTAAATCCCTTTCCATTTGCGACGGAGTCTGACAGGGTAAAATATGAGTTGCAGAATTTTATCTCGGAGGGCTCAAAGCCGTGGTCACGGCAGATATCGGCGGCAAGCCGTTGTTGACCTCAAGTATGAGGGGCTTTTCCCGGAGCATCTCATATTTTACCTCGCCGTTTTCAACGATTTCCCACTGAGATGGCACAACAAAATAGGTATTTGATATTCCAAGGTCGTGACTTTCAAAACCATACTGGTCGTCTATGTCAAACGACATTGTAAATGCCACGTCCAGCTCGCCGCAGAGAAGCTTTTCACGGATTTCCCAGTAGTTGTACAGCTCGCGCTTGAGTGGAATGTCCGGAAAAGCTTTTTCAAACTGTTCTGTAAAAGCCGTCATTGAGCCAAGGGCCTCCGGAGAGCGCACACTGCCCACCCGCAGTGTGTCGCAATGTGTTTCTGTGTCTCCGTACAGGATATTTTCCATGGAAATCCGGAAACGCTGGTATACCGGGTCGATATCACCGAAAAGGCGCATGCCCTCCGGTGACAGGTCTACGCCCCTGTTTGTACGCACAAAAAGCGTTGCGCCTACCTGTTCCTCAAGGTCGCGAATCCAGTTGCTTAGGGCGGGCTGGCTTATGTACATTTTCTTTGCCGTTTTTGATATGTTGTGGCAGCGGGCCACATTTAAAAAAATCTCTATCTGCTGCAATGTGATTTTCTCCATATGGCACCTCCCGGTTGGTGGAATAATGACTGATAAATGTGCAGAATAACGAGGTATTTTTATTAATTTTATCAAATTTATAACTGCGCGTCAACGGAGGAGCAGATTTGCGCTGCAGTATATGTTAAATTCTGCCGAGACGGTGCTTTTTGGATCGGAAAATGGATTTTTGCGCTCTGGTATATTAATTCGTTATATCCCACGGGCACGGTTGGAGTTGACTTTGCCCGCGGAACTATACATAATTAAATTAAAGAGTGGCAATTAATAAAATCTTGTAAAAGAGGTCTGATAAATGGAAAAGGCCGTGATAACAAATATACAGGGTTACTCCATACACGACGGTCCGGGGATACGCACCGTGGTGTTCACAAAAGGCTGTCCCCTTCGGTGCCGGTGGTGTGCAAATCCGGAAAACCTCTCCAAAGCCCCTCAGGTAGGTTTTATCTCAAAGCTGTGCACCGGCTGTCTCAGATGCATGAAGCACTGTGAGGAGAGGGCGATTTCCGCGACGGGGTACAGAATTATACGGGACAGATGCGTCTCCTGCGGGAAATGCGCCGACAGCTGTTTTTACGGGGCGCTTGTAAGATATGGCGAGGTACAGACCTCGGAAGAGGTTTTTCAAAAAGTGCGGCGTGACAAGATGTTTTATGATGAGTCCGGCGGCGGTGTGACCGTTTCCGGCGGGGAGCCCCTTATGTACCCGGGATTTGTGCGGGAGCTGTTTGAAATGTGCAGGGGGGAGGGCATAAACACCCTTGTGGAGACCTGCGGGTATGCAGATAGGGACGCACTGATTGAGGTATTTCCTGTTACTGATATGTTTTACTTTGATTTGAAGCATTTAAACGATGAAATTCACAGGGAGTATACGGGCTGTTCCAATTTTAAAATCCTTGAGAACGGACGCTATATTGCAGAACACGGTGGAAATGTTCTTTTCAGACAACCGCTGATACCCGGTGTAAACGACTCCGACGGGAACATAGCGGCGACAGCGGCATACATAAAGGAGCTGGGACTTGAAGAGAGCGGTATACAGCTGATGCCGTATCACAGGGCGGGAAAGTCGAAATATGACGCCCTGGATATGCCGTATGAGATGGAGGAGACTAAAATAATGAGTGCCCGGGAGATTGAAGCCGTAGCGGAAAAATACAGGCAGGCAGGTATAAATTGCAGCGTATCAAAATAATGGACAGGAGGATAAAAATGGCAAGGAAAGTTGACCACAAGCTACTGGGGAAAATTGAGGAAATAAAGCTGAGCCCTGCAAATGAGGCTTGGCGGAAGGCGATGAAAGCGTCGGGCTGGAAGATATATGCCGACAGGGAGCGCTGGACTGTGAAATCATGGCGGGAAACAGTGGGCGAAGACCTGCAGATACGCCGGGCGAAGCTTTTAGAGTGTGTCCTTGACAATATCGAGATAAAGATACACCCGTTTGATGAGATAGTCGGACGTCCCACTCCCGGCGTCATCGGCTGCGCCACCGCAATAGATGTGTGCGGCGACTCCATACCCGACATCTGGAATGACGACGGCAGCATAAGCGCCACGCTGGACGCCACGGCGAAGGTGGACATGGAAACTGTCGAAATATTGAGGGAGAGCGTGAGGACATTTAAAGGCCAGACGTTCCCGGAGATGACATATAAGGCGTGGCAGCAGCTTGTGGGCACATGGGCACAAGACGCGGAAGAGGCAAAGCTCAAGGACCCGGGGCTTGATGCGGGTATAACAGGGCAGTCCACCTCCACCTTGAGCTGGAGCAAGATTCTGCGTGTCGGCCTTAGGGGCTATATAAGTGAGTGTCAGGAGCACATAGACAGGTACATAGCCGAGCACGGCGGTGACGTAAACAAGGTGTATTTCTGGAAATCCTGCATTATTGTATTAAACGCCGTAATCCGCCACGCCAAGAGATACGCAGCCCTCGCCAGGGAAATGGCGGCAGAAGAGACAGACGCAAAGCAGCGGGAAAAACTCCTGAAAATTGCAGATGTCTGCGAATATGTGCCGGAAAATCCCGCCAGGAACTTCCATGAGGCGCTGCAGTCCATGCAGTTCTGCAACCTGTGCAAAATGCTTGAGAACCCGGCCCAGAACAACTGCCACTGGGGCAGGGGAGACCAGTACCTGTATAAGTACTTCATGCAGGACCTTGAAAACGGCGTCCCCCTTGAGGAGATGGCGTCGCAGCTTGCCGACCTCATAGGCCGCTGGGGCACACAGACATTTGTGGCAAATTCCACACAGAAGGAGTCCCATCAGATAAATTTCGGCATAAACAACGTAATGCTTGGTGGACTTAACAGCCAGAACGAGGACTGCGCCAACGAGCTCAGCTATCTGTTTTTGCACCTTGTGGGGCTTTTACAGCTTTCATCTCCCACCGTGGGCCTCCGGTGGAACCATGACACGCCCGACTGGTTCATGCGCAAGGCAATTAAGACGAATATGGAGACAAAGGGCGGAATACCTCTGTTTGAAAACGACGAGGTAGTAATCGGCAACTATGTAAAGGACGGCATACCCTTTAATGAGGCGGTAGAGTGGGGCGGACTTGGCTGCGTATATCCCTGCATACCCACACGGGCGGAGCACTACGGCGCCGAGGGCGTCGCGGCCATAAATCTGGGTGGTCTTATGCACCTGACGCTGCACAACGGTGTGGATATAAACGGCCGCCAGACCGGTCTTAAAACCGGCGACCCAAGGCAGTTTAAAAGCTTTAACGAGCTTTACGAGGCATTTTTCAAGCAGCACCGTTATTTAAGCCACAGAGTAATGTGGCTGGGCGGAGTTGCAAGGGACATCGAGGGGGACTACCTGCGCCTGCCGCTCCTTTCGATTTTGGGAATAGAGGCAAGCATGGAGCTTGGGCAGGACCTCATGCGCCCGCACCCGGATTTTTCCCTCTACGGCATGTCGGACAGGGCCATAATTGATGTGGCGGACTCCATGACTGCAATAAAGCGTCTGGTTTTTGACAGCGGGGCCCTGACAATGGACGAGCTTATGGAGGCCATAGACAGCAATTTTGCCGGCAACCGCGGCGAGGAGATACGCCAGATGTGCCTTAAACAGCCAAAATACGGCAATGATATTCCGGAAGCCGACGAAATGGTAAAGAATGTGAGCCAGCGCTCGGCGGAGATAATAAAATCCTACGACAACGCGCCTTTCAGACGGTATATGATATCAAGGGAGGGGCTTGCGTGGCACTACTTCGGCGGCCTTGGCGTGGGAGCGCTGCCAAACGGACGCAAGGCGTTTGAGGCGCTGAACGACGGTTCACTCTCACCCATGCGCGGCGCGGACAAAAATGGTCCCACAGCGGTACTCCGCTCCGCCTGCACAGCCTGCTTTGACGACGTGGCATATGCGGCGGTGCTGAACCAGAAATTCTCCTCCTCCATACTGGCAAGCGAGGAGAGTATTGATAAGCTCATCGCATACACAAACGCATATATGCGTGCTGGCGGGTCCCATATACAGTACAATATTGTGGACTCCGAGGAGCTGAAAGATGCAAAAACGCACCCGGAGAACTACAAGGACCTGATTGTGAGAATTGGCGGGTTCAGCGCGTATTTTGTACAGCTCTCCCCGGCAATACAGGACGATGTAATCTACCGCAGTGAATTTAATATCTGACGCTTATTCCTGCAGGTATGCGATAGTAA
>CAJFTV010000104.1 GCA_904420055.1 Candidatus Alloscillospira gallinarum
TTATACGGGCCATATCCTCCGGCCGTTTGTTATTATCCATAAATTATCTCCTTCCCTCGTGTAATAAATCTTATCCTACAGCCATTCGATTGTAGCTGGCGGTTTGCCTGTAATATCGTAAACCACGCGGCTCACTCCCGGAACCTCGTTGACAATGCGTGAAGCCGTTCTCCCCAACAGCTTATGAGAGAGCGGCACATACTCACAGGTCATAAAATCCGTGGTCTTTACCGCACGCAGGGCAACGGTATATCCATAATTTCTAAAATCCCCTATGACACCCACAGATTTCGTATCTGTGAGCACCGCAAAGTACTGGTCCGCCTTTTTCCTTGAGCGCTTCATCTCTTCCCGGAAAATAGCGTCGGCCTCCCGCAGAATATCAAGCTTCTTCTTTGTGATTTTTCCAATGCACCTGACTGCAAGGCCCGGCCCGGGAAAAGGCTGGCGGTTCACAAGGTAATCCGGCAGCCCAAGCTGCCGTCCCAGTGCCCTGACCTCGTCCTTAAACAGCCCTCTGAGCGGCTCTACAAGTCCCACAAACCTCATATCCTCAGGCAGTCCGCCAACATTGTGATGGCTCTTTATCGTAGCGGAATTATTTGTACCGGACTCTACCACATCGGGATAAATAGTTCCCTGTGCCAGGAACACATCTCCGGTGAACTTCCGGGCCTCCTCCTCAAAAACGCGTACAAACTCTTCGCCGATTATCTTACGTTTTTTCTCCGGCTCCGTGATACCGCGAAGTTTTCCCAAAAACCTGTCCTCAGCGTTTACTCTTATAAAATCCACAGCGCGGTTTTTAAATGCCGCCTCAACCTCATCGCCCTCATCTTTACGCATAAGGCCATGGTCCACAAAAATGCAGTGCAGCCGGTTCGGTATAGCCTTGGCAAGAAGCGCTGCGCACACTGAGGAGTCCACTCCTCCGGAGAGGCCCAAAATCACCTCATGGTCGCCCACCTGCTTCTGCACTGCGGCGATTGCCCTTTCCTCGTAATCCCGAAGGTCATAATCGCCGACTGCCCCGCACACATCATACAGGAAATTACGAATTATTTCCGTGCCGTTGGGCGTGTTCTCCACCTCAGGGTGAAACTGCACGCCGTATAGCCTGCGCTCTCCGTTTTCAAACGCCGCAATGGGGCAGTTTTGAGTTTTTGCCGTGGCTCTGAACCCTTCCGGCAGAATGCTTATCCTGTCCGTGTGGCTCATAAGGCCAATCTGCTTTTCAGGCAGACCTTTAAAAAGCACGGATTCCGTATCACATACAAATTCCGTCCGGCCGTACTCACTGACCTCGCATGAGGTCACAGTGCCGCCGTTTAAATACGCCATGAGCTGTACACCGTAGCAAATCCCCATAACCGGTATGCCCAAATCAAAAAGTTCCCTGTCACACTTTGGGGATTTGTCATCGTATACGCTGCTCGGTCCCCCGGTCAGTATTATGCCGATAGGGGCCATCTCTTTAATCTCCTCTATGGGCATATTCCCCGGCTTTATTACGGAGCTCACTCTGCACTCCCTTACGCGCCGCGCAATGAGTTCCTTATACTGTCCGCCAAAATCCAGAACTAAAACAAGTTGATTTGTCATTTTTTCGCCTCCAGCGAAGCCGCAATAAATCCTCTGAACAGCGGATGCGCCCTGTTTGGACGGCTTTTAAATTCCGGGTGGAACTGAACCCCCACATACCAGGGGTGCTCCGGTATCTCCACAATTTCCACAAGCTTTCCGTTTGGAGATGTGCCCGCTATAAGAAGTCCCTTTTCACTCAGCAAATCCCGATATTTGTTGTTAAACTCATATCTGTGGCGGTGACGCTCCCAAATGTCGCTCTCACCGTAACATTTCTCAGACTGGCTGCCGCTTTGCAGTGTACATGGGTACTTGCCCAGTCTCATGGTGCCGCCTTTCGCGGTTATCCCCACCTGGTCGGACATGAGGTCGATAACGGGATATTCCCCGTTTACCACAAACTCTGAGGAATGGGCGCCTTTCAGCCCGGCGACGTTTCTGGAGTACTCAATAACAGCCATCTGCATTCCAAGGCAAATTCCGAAATACGGCGTATTTGTCTCTCTTGCATACTGCGCCGCAAGTATCATTCCCTCAATTCCACGGTCTCCAAAACCTCCCGGTACAAGCACGCCGGAGCAATCGGATAAAACTTCCCGGACATTGTCCTCATTGAGAGTCTCAGAATCGACCCACTTTATGGTCACAACAGCGTCATTCGCCGTACCGGCATGTCCGAGAGCTTCAACCACGCTCAAATACGCGTCGTGAAGGGCCGTATATTTTCCGACAAGGGCAATCTGCACACTTTCATGGGCGTTTTTCTGACGCTCCACCATGGCCCTCCACTCGGTTAAATCCGGTTCCGGGGTATCAAGCTCCAGCTTGCGGCATACAACCTGATCAAGTCCCTCTTTCGCCATGAGAAGAGGCACCTCATAAAGGGAAGAAGCTGTTGAATTCTGTATTACACAGTCAGACTCAATATTGCAGAAAAGGGATATTTTTCTCCTTATATCCTCAGTTATTGGCAAATCCGTGCGGCACACGAGGATATCCGGCTGTATTCCAAATCCCTGCAGCTCCTTTACAGAGTGCTGCACGGGCTTGGACTTCAGTTCCCGTGAACCCGGTATTTCCACCAAAAGCGGAACGTGCACAAAAATGGCGTTTTTCTTGCCTACCTCATTTGCCACCTGGCGAATCGCCTCCAAAAAGGGCTGGCTCTCAATGTCGCCTACTGTTCCGCCAATCTCTGTTATTACAACATCGGTGGTCTCGTCGGCAAGTGCGTAGATATGCGCCTTAATTTCATTTGTAACATGGGGAATTATCTGCACCGTGGCCCCCAGGTAGTCACCCTGGCGCTCGCGGTTTAAGACGTTCCAGTAAACCCTGCCGGAGCTCACGCTGGAGTGAGCCGTCAGGCTCTCATCAACAAAGCGCTCATAATGTCCGAGGTCAAGGTCTGTCTCCGCGCCGTCGTCAGTGACAAACACCTCCCCGTGCTGATATGGGCTCATCGTCCCCGGGTCAACATTGAAATACGGGTCAAATTTCTGGTTTGCCACCTTAAGTCCCCGCTGTTTTAAAAGGCGGCCCAGAGATGCGGCGCATATTCCCTTTCCAAGGCCGGATACCACACCGCCGGTTACAAATATGAATTTTGTCACTTTTTCCACTCTCCCCATAATCATTCAACCGTAACGGATTTTGCAAGGTTCTTCGGCTTATCTATATCGCAGCCGTTTTCCTTTGCCACATAGTACGACAGAAGCTGCAGCGGCACAACAGCGGCCGCCGTATTAAACAGCGGGTTTGTCTTTGGCACAAACATCACATCGTCAGCTTCAGTAAATATTTTTCTGTTCCCCTCAAGAGCAATACCCAGGACCTCAGCCCCCCTGGCCTTAACCTCCTTGATATTGCTCATCGTCTTGTCAAAAAGCTCCTCGTAACATGCCGCAGCTATCACAAGCTGGCCGTCCCCAATAAGGGCAATAGGACCGTGCTTTAATTCTCCGGCGGCATAAGCCTCCGCCCTGAGATATGAGATTTCCTTCATCTTAAGCGCGCCTTCAAGGCATACGCAGTAGTCAATATTGCGCCCTATAAAGAACATTGAAGTACATTTACTGTATTTTCTTCCCAGCTCTCTGGTGTCGGCATTTAAGTCTATTGCCCTCTGGATATCACCGGGGATATGGCATATATCCTGCACAAGCTCCCTGCATTTCTCACTGCTCAACGTGCCCGTGCGCTCCGCCATGTAAGTCGCAAGCATATACAGGACGGCAAGCTGGGTCGTATAACCTTTTGTGGTGGCAACGGCAATCTCCGGCCCGGCCCATGTATATATCACGTGGTCGGCAAGCTTTGCAACCGTACTGCCAACGACATTTACAATTGCAATCACTTTCGCGCCCCTTGCCTTGCACTCCTTCATTGCGGCAATGGTGTCCGCCGTTTCCCCGGACTGAGATATCGCAATTAAAATCGTGCGGTCGCTTATTATCGGGTTGCTGTACCTCAGCTCACTTGCAAGCTCCGTGCTCACCGGTATGCGGCACAGCTCCTCAATCACGTACTTTCCGGCACAGCCGGCATAATATGCTGAGCCGCAGGCGGTTATTACAATCCTGTCGGTGTTTTTAAGCTCCTCCGCCGTGAGCTCAAAGTCCTCAAACACCACGTGTCCGTCCTTAATCCTCGGCTCAATCGTTGCTTTCAGTGCCCGGGGCTGCTCCATTATCTCCTTGAGCATAAAATGCTCATATCCGCCCTTTTCAGCGGCCTCCACGTCCCAGACAACCCTTGTAATTTCCTTGTCTATCTTCCGGCCGCGGCAGTCATAAACAGTAACATCGTCCGGCCGCAGCTCTGCAAACTCGCCGTCCTCCAGGTATATGACATTCTTTGTGTAATTTATGAGCGCCGTGACATCTGAGGCAAAAAAGTTCTCTCCCACTCCCACGCCGATTATAAGCGGACTCGCCTGCTTCATGGCATAGAGTGTATCGGGACACTCAGAGCAGATTACTCCAAGGGCATAAGACCCCTCAAGCCGGGCAGATGTCTTCATAACCGCCTCCTTGAGGTTCCCTTTGTAGTACATCTCAATGAGGTGTACTATTACCTCTGTGTCCGTGTCGCTCTCGAAGGTATAACCCTTACTCAGCAGCTCCTCGCGCAAAACTATGTAGTTTTCTATAATTCCATTATGTACGATGGCAAATTTGCCGTCGTTGCTCAGATGAGGGTGGGCGTTTATGTCGTTTGGTACGCCGTGGGTCGCCCACCTGGTGTGTCCAATGCCGGAAAATCCGGGCAGGGCAGCTCCGTTATCAATCTTCTCACACAGATTTACAATCTTTCCGCTTGTCTTGACAAGGGATATTTTTCCCTCGTTGGTAACCGCTATGCCCGCGGAGTCATACCCTCTGTATTCGAGCTTTTTAAGCCCTTCCAAAAGTATTGGAGCGGCATTCTGTCTGCCGGTAAATCCAACTATTCCACACATATAAATCTCCATTCTGCCGCTGTAAACCCATTGCGGCACACTGATTATTATCAGAGGCCGGTCAGTCTTTTTCCGGCACTCAGTCCATTTTTATATACTCGTCTCTCTTTGCTCCCACAGAGACATAGGAAATTCGACACCCCACGGCATCTTCCACATAACGCACATAGTCCTGTGCTGCCTTCGGCAGGCTGTCAAAGGTCCGGCACGTGGAGATGTCGGCGCCGCCAAATCCATCGAAGTACTCATAAACAGGCTTTGCCCTGTTAAGACGCTCTCCAGTAGGGAAAGAGTAAACCTTCTCACCGTCAATTTCGTATGCGGTGCATACCGGTATTTTGTCAAAGCAGGATAGCACATCAAGCTTTGTCAGTGCAAGCTCAGTCGCCCCCTGCATCATAACGCCGTAGCGCGATGCCACAACGTCAAATCCTCCGACGCGGCGGGGCCGGCCTGTCGCGGCGCCATACTCTCCTCCGGCAGCGCGGAGCTTTTCCGCCTCCTCACCGAAGAACTCGCATGTAAACGGGCCCTCTCCCACACAGCTTGAATATGCCTTCATTATACCGACTACCCGGTCAAGCTTTTTTCCCGGCACTCCCGCCCCCACAGGCGCATAGGCGGCAATGGTAGATGACGAGGAAGTGTATGGGTAAATTCCGAAATCAATGTCCCGCAGCGCGCCAAGCTGCGCCTCAAACATCACGTCTTTCCCTGCCTCAATCTCGTCGTGCAGGAGCAGTGTCGTGTCACATATGTAATCCTTAAAATGCGCGCCGTATTTCTCCAGCCATTCAAACATCTCATCTGCGGAAATTCCCTCGTGCCCGTAGCCTTTCTGGAGCGTCAGGTTCTTCCACTCCACAATGCCCTCAAGCTGTTCCCGCATGTATTCCGGGTGCAGAAGCTGCCCCATGCGCAGGGTCTTTTTCATATACTTATCAGCATAGACCGGGGCAATTCCACGCCTTGTAGAGCCGTATTTTTTATCTCCAAGCCGGTCCTCTTCCAGTCCGTCCTGAAGCTTGTGATACGGCATACATATAGTAGCTCTGTCACTGATTTTCAGGTTCCGGGGCGTGATTTCAATGCCCTTTTCCGTGAGGGCTTTAATCTCATTTGTCAGATGCTCCAGGTCAATCACCATGCCCGGCCCCATGACGTTTACCGTGTCAGGGCTCAGTATTCCGGAGGGAAGCAGATTAAGTATAAACTTTCCCCTGTCGTTTACCACGGTATGTCCCGCGTTGTTTCCTCCCTGATACCTGACGACTACCTTGTACTCTGAGCTGAAAAGGTCGACCATTCGGCCCTTTCCCTCATCTCCCCAGTTAATTCCTACTACTGCTGTAAGCATATGCCGATCATCTTCCTTTATTAAACTCTGATTTCTATACTGTCCTCTATGCTGCTGTTAAAATCACGGAGTGCGGGCTCCACATAGTCCCGCAGGAACAGTTCCGTCTGCTCCGGTGCGCAGCCGACAAACTGTTTTACGTCCGTTATTTCCAAAATCTCCTCCATACTCAGTCCGAATATCGGGTCGGCGGCAATTCTCTCAAAAAGGTCGTTGTCCGCCCCTTCAGACTTTATCATTTTTGCCGCGGCAACCGAGTGGGTACGGATTGCCTCGTGGAGCTCCTGCCTGTTGCCCCCGGCCTTTACACAGTGCATCAGTATGTTCTCCGTGGCCATGAATGGAAGCTCCTCACGCAGGTGCTTCTCTATGACTTTCGGGTACACTGTAAGACCGGATATTACATTTATGTACAGGGAAAGTATGGCGTCTGTGGCCAGAAATGCCTCCGGCACGCTCAGCCGGCGGTTCGCCGAGTCGTCAAGGGTCCTCTCAAACCACTGGGTCGCCGCGGTTATTGCCGGATTTAACACGTCCACCATCACAAACCGCGCCAGTGAGCATATACGCTCGCTCCTCATTGGGTTCCTCTTATACGCCATGGCAGACGACCCCACCTGCTTATCCTCAAACGGCTCATCAACCTCCTTGAGGTGTGAGAGCAGTCTTATGTCGTTTGCAAATTTTGACGCGCTCTGTGCGATGCCGCAGAGCACCGATACAACATTATAGTCAATCTTGCGGGAATATGTCTGCCCAGCCACGGGATACACCTTGTCAAATCCCATCTTTTCAGCCAGAAGCAGTTCAAGGCGCCTTGCCTTTTCACTGTCACCGTCAAAAAGGGCCAAAAAGCTCGCGCCTGTGCCGGTTGTACCCTTGCAGCCGAAAAACCGCAGGGAAGCGAGCTGCTGGTCCAGTTTTTCAAGGTCCAAGAGGAGCTCCTGTATCCAGAGCGTCGCGCGCTTGCCCACCGTGGTGGGCTGTGCCGGCTGGAAATGTGTGTAGGCCAGACATGGCAGATCCTTATACTTTTCGGCAAAGACCGCCAGCTCCTTAATCGCCGCCAAAAGCAGTTTTCTTATGTGGCGCATGGCCTCTCTCATCTGTATTATGCCGGAGTTATCCCCCACATAGCTGGAGGTGGCGCCGAGATGGATAATCCCCGCCGCCTTTGGACAGCAGTCGCCGTATGTGCGTATGTGAGCCATAACGTCGTGTCGGAGCTCACGCTCATACCTCGCCGCAGCCGCGAAATCTATATTGTAGATATTCTCTTTCATCTCTGCAATCTGCTCGTCGGTTATGGGAAGCCCTAATTCCTTCTCGCTCTCAGCCAGTGCCACCCAGAGCTTTCTCCACGTCGAAAACTTGTAGTCGGCAGAGAAAATCCTTTTCATGGTATCGCTGGAATAACGGGTACAAAGCGGGTTTTCATAAAACTCTGTAGACATTTTTTACCCTCCAATTGCTTTCTTTATGTGCTGTCCCTGCTTTCAGGCAGAGCCAAAAAAGCACGATAAGCCCTGTTTTTCAGTTTTGCACGGAGGTGCATGAGAAAAAAGGCTTAAGTTAAAAGTGATATCCGTAACAGAGGTATTATACATCATCTTTCCGTTTTAATAAAGGAAAAATAATCATCATTTTAATTAATTATGATTTTTTCCAACATAAAGGGGTCAAAGTCCGCTATTTCTATCAGTTTGTGCAAAATATAGTGGTTTCCATTATGAAAAGCCTCCAAAATTCCCCTCCACCGTTTTCGCACATTTCCCATACCTTTCTCAGCATTGATACAACCAATTTGATGTGCTGACTATTAATTCCCAATACTGCGGCCAAACCTCTGCCGCAATTTGTGCAATGAGACAAAATTTGCCTTCAGTACGGCCAAAGGGAAAATTTTTCGTTGACACTGCCGGATTTTTCGCATATAATGCCTGTAACGAGAGCAAAGGTGCCCTGTGTGGTATTCCTTGCTCTATTTTTTTAGGTCTAATCCGAAATTTACATAAAATGGAAGGAGATTTCATCATGGCCAGGTACACGAGAGAAGACATCATTAAAAAGGTAAAAGAGAGCGATGTGGAGTTTATCCGCATGCAGTTTACCGACATCTTCGGACAGCTGAAAAATGTAGCTATCACGAAGTCTCAGATTGAAAAGGCTCTCGACAATCAGATAACTATCGACGGCAGCTCTATTGAGGGCTTCACCCGTATTCACGAGTCAGACCAGCGCCTTTATCCGGACCTTGACTCTTTTACCATTCTCCCCTGGAGACCGCACCACGGCAAAGTCGTCCGTCTCATTTGCGACGTGCACAATCCTGACGGAACTCCCTTTGTCGGCGACCCGAGAGGTGTTTTGAAGAGGGTTCTGGAAAGGGCAGCCGGAATGGGCTACACCTTTAACGTAGGGCCTGAATGTGAATTCTTCCTCTTCGAGACGGACGAAAACGGAAAGCCCACAACAAAAACAGGCGATGAGGCGGGTTACTTTGACTTAGGTCCTCTCGACCACGGCGAGAGCACCCGCCGCGAGATATGCCTGGCCCTTGAGGAAATGGGCTTTGAGATTGAGGCCTCCCACCACGAGGTAGCCGCAGGTCAGCACGAAATTGACTTTAAATATGCCGACGCCCTAACCGCCGCCGACAACATCATGACATTTAAGCTGGCAGTTAAGTCCATCGCGCAGAAAAACGGTCTCCACGCCACCTTCATGCCAAAGCCCATCTTTGGAATTAACGGCTCCGGAATGCACACGAACATGTCACTTTTCAAGGACGGCAAAAATGTGTTCTTTGATGAAAACGGCGACAAGCAGCTCTCTAAAGAGGCTTACAGCTTTATCGCGGGACTTCTGCACCACGTAAAGGCAATGACAGCCGTAACAAATCCGCTCATCAACTCTTACAAGCGTCTTGTCCCGGGATATGAGGCTCCCTGTTACCTGGCATGGTCCGCCTCCAACCGTTCTGCGCTTATTCGTATTCCCGCCGCAAGAGGACAGAGCACACGCGTTGAGCTCCGCTGCCCCGACCCCTCCTGCAACCCGTACCTGGCGCTGGCAGTCTGCCTTGCAGCCGGACTTGACGGAATTGAAAAGGGCATGACTCCTCCGGCTGAGATAACGGAAAATATTTTTGCCATGGACGCAAAGACACGTAAGGCAAACGGTATAGACAGCCTGCCCGGCTCACTGCCGGAGGCCCTTATGGAGCTCAAGGCCGACCCGCTCATGCGCGAAACTCTCGGCGACCACGTGTTTACGCAGTATGTCGCCGGAAAAGAGGCGGAGTGCGACGAATACCGCACAAGGGTCAGCAGCTGGGAAATCGCAAAATATATGATTGCATATTGATACAATTTGGTGTATTATATTTATACCAACTTGTAACATGAGTTAAAAGGAGGTGCGGCAGTGTTCAGGACAGTAGTGGCATTTGACAGTGAAAACGCCATAAACGGCGTGTCCGAAATCCTGGAAAAAGCAGGCATTACAGTCCGTTACCGCTGCCGTACCGCCGCTGCGGTTGTCCGTGCAATAAACACCATGGGCGGCGGAGTTGTAATATGCGGTTTCCGCTTCCCCGACGGCACTGCCGACACTCTCGCAGAGGATTTGGGAAACAAGGCGCTATGCCTTGTCGCCGCAAAGCAAATCCACCTTGACATGCTGGAGAGCGACGATGTTTTTCAAATCTCTCTTCCCCTCAAGGGTTTTCAGCTCATAGGGTCTGTAAATATGCTGCTTCAGATGGACCAGAAGCTGCAAAACAGCTCTATCCCCCGCCGCAGTCCGGAGGAAAATGAGCTTATTTCTCACGCAAAGACACTTATTATGGCAAAGCACGGCTTTTCCGAGCCGGAAGCGCACCGCTATCTCCAGAAGCTGAGCATGGACCGCTCAGTAAAGCTCTACGAGATGGCAAGATATATAATCACAGTATTAGAGTAGTACAGCTTGCCAATCCTAAAGCTGTATTTCGGCCGCCGGTAAATGATGGCTGAAAAGCGCCCGCACGCGGGCGGTTAAAAACTGTGTCCGCAAGGGTGCGGCCGCAGCATACGGAGTACGCTTACCGCTGCCCGTCCTTCCTCGCCGCTTGTTCAGCTTCCGGCATACTGGATTGAAGGTCGGGGTATTTTTCTGTGCAGACACATAAATCTGCCTTAAATTCTCCGGGCGGAGCCGGACGCAATCCGACATGCTTAAATCATGGGCCGAACTTTTGTCTTTCCGTAATTGTTCAACAGCCCATGTTTTTCTATGCGTATATGCAGCTTTATTGCCCAGCGCATAAAGCTGTGCCTGCACCTGTAATAATCACCTTACGGCTCTGGGAAAATTCCCCTGACAGCTTTGTGTAAGCGCCCTTTTATTGAGGGCTTAAGATATAAAGATAAAAGGAAATGGAGATTACAATGGAGAAAGCTTATTTAATCCTTGCCACAGGACAGATTTTCGAGGGCAAGTCTTTTGGCGCGTCCGGTACAAGCGTGGGAGAGCTTGTGTTTACCACAGGCATGACCGGCCTTGCCGAAAGTCTTACGGACCCCAGCTACTACGGGCAGATAGTAATGTACACTTTTCCGCTTATCGGAAATTACGGCATTTCGTCGGAAGACTTTGAGAGTCCCGGCTGCCAGTTCCGCGGAATAGTAGTCCGTGAGTACTGCGAAACCCCGTCAAATTTCAGATGTGAGTTTACGGTGGACCAGTTTTTAAAAGACCACAACATTATCGGCATATGTGGCGTGGACACCCGTGAGCTTACGCAGCTTATCCGTGACGAGGGCGTAGTGAATGCAATTATCACCACCCAGCCGCCTGAAAGTGTGGACACATCAGTCCTTAAAACTTACCGTGTACAGGATTCCGTGGAAAAAACCAGCACAAAAGAGTCCTACACCGGAATGCCCTCCGGCGCGCTCTACTCTGTAGCACTTATTGACTACGGCGCAAAGGACAGCATCGAGAGAGCGCTTTTAAACCGCAAGTGCAAGGTAACGGTATTTCCCTATGACACACCGGCGGAGGAAATTTTAAACGGCGGTTTTGACGGCGTAATGCTCTCCAACGGCCCGGGCGACCCGGCCGACAACCAGTTCTCCATTGAACAGATTAAAAAGCTTTTAGGAAAGCTCCCCATATTTGGCATATGCCTGGGCCACCAGCTTCTGGCGCTGGCCGCCGGCGGAAAAACCGTAAAACTCAAATTCGGGCACCGCGGCGCAAACCAGCCGGTAAAGGACCTCAAGTCCGGCAAAATTTACATCACCAGCCAGAACCACGGATATGCTGTAGACACGGCCTCTATTGACAGCAATGTGGGAGAGCTTCGGTATGTAAACGTAAACGACGGCACGTGCGAGGGCGTTGATTACCCGGAACTGAGAGCCTTTTCCACCCAGTTCCACCCAGAGGCCCACGCCGGCCCCTTGGACTGTGAGGACACTTTTTCGCGGTTTACCAAAATGATGGGAGGTAACTAAAATGCCACTTGACAAAAGTATAAAAAAAGTCCTTGTCATCGGCTCCGGCCCCATTGTAATAGGACAGGCCGCCGAATTTGACTACGCGGGAACTCAGGCTTGCCGCATTTTGAAAAGCGAGGGCATTCGCACTGTCCTTGTAAACTCCAACCCGGCAACCATAATGACAGACGGCGACATGGCCGACTCCGTGTATTTGGAGCCCCTGAACGCCGATACAATCAAGCGCATAATTTTAAAGGAAAAGCCTGACAGCCTTCTTGCCGGACTCGGCGGGCAGACGGGTCTTACAATAGGCATGCAGCTAAGCCATGACGGGTTTTTAAAGGCCCACGGCGTAAAGCTCATCGGCACAAACGCCGACGCAATCGACAAGGCCGAGGACAGGCAGCTCTTCAAGGACGCCATGGCCCGCATCGGTCAGCCGACAATCCCCTCAGACATTGCCAACACCGTTATGGACGCTTTAAAGGTAGCCGAGGAGATTGGCTACCCTGTTATCGTCCGCCCCGCCTTTACATTGGGCGGCGCCGGCGGCGGTGTGGCATACAATGCGGAAGAACTTAAGGCCGTGGCATATACCGGACTTGACATGTCGCCTATCACACAGGTGCTTATTGAAAAATACATATTCGGCTGGAAGGAAATAGAGTTTGAGGTTATGCGCGACCACAACGGGAACGCCATAACCATATGCAGCATGGAAAACTTTGACCCTGTGGGAATACACACCGGAGACTCAATTGTCGTGGCACCGGCGCTCACCCTGGCGGACAAAGAGTACCAGATGCTGCGCACGGCGGCTCTGCGCATAATTGAAGAGCTCGGTATCGAGGGCGGCTGCAACTGCCAGTTTGCACTGAATCCCGACAGTTTTGAGTATGCCGTTATTGAGGTAAATCCCCGTGTATCCCGCTCCTCCGCCCTTGCAAGTAAGGCCACCGGTTATCCAATTGCCAAGGTGTCCACAAAGATTGCCTTGGGCTACACCTTAGACGAGATTAAAAACGACATAACAGGCAAGACCTACGCCTGCTTTGAGCCCACCATCGACTATGTAGTCGTAAAGTTCCCCAAATGGCCGTTTGACAAGTTTTCCAGCGCAAGCCGCAAGCTGGGCTCCCAGATGAAGGCCACCGGCGAGGTCATGGCCATCGGACACTCCTTTGAGGCGGCCCTTATGAAGGCGGTGCGTGGTGCCGAAATCGGTCTTGACACTCTCTACCGCAAGCCGGAGGAGGGAACGGTAATAGAGCGCCTTGGTGCAATGGACGATTTGCGCCTTTTCACGATATTTGAGGCGCTGCGTTCCGGCGTTACTGTAGACGAAATTTTTGACATCACCAAAATTGACAGGTGGTTTATAAACAAGATTAAAAACCTGGCCGACTATGAGACCACTATTGAAAACGGCCTCACAGAGGAGACATATGCCCTCGGCAAGCACTATGGTTATACCGATGCCGCTCTTTGCCGCATATCCGGTGCCGAGAGCGTTCCCGGTATGGAGATAACCTACAAAATGGTCGACACCTGTGCAGCCGAGTTCACCGCGGAAACACCGTATTTCTACTCCTGCCATGACAGGCACTGCGACTCCCGCAGCTTCCCACGAAGCGGCAGAGAGACTGTAATCGTACTCGGCTCCGGTCCGATAAGGATAGGTCAGGGTATTGAATTTGACTACAGCTCCGTCCACTGCGTGAGGACCCTCAAAGACATGGGGTATGACGTTGTAATCATAAACAATAACCCGGAGACCGTCTCCACCGACTACGACACGGCGGACAGGCTCTACTTTGAGCCCCTTTGCCCTGAGGACGTCATGGGTGTAATCGCGGTTGAAAAGCCCGTCGGCGTCGTCGTGGCCTTCGGCGGACAGACTGCAATTAAGCTCACAGAGTTTTTAAATGACCAGGGTATTAAAATTCTCGGCACCTCTGCCGACGGCATCGACACCGCGGAGGACCGTGAGAAATTTGACGAGCTCCTTGAAGAATTAAGCATAAAGCGCCCCCGCGGAATGGGCGTTATCACCCTTCAGGAGGCGCTGGACGCCGCCGAGAGTCTCGGCTACCCGGTTCTGCTCCGCCCCTCCTACGTCATAGGCGGACAAAATATGGTTATCGCTCACGACCGGGACGATGTTGAAAAATACATGAACGTAATCCTCGCCGGCAAAATTAAAAACCCGGTTCTGGTGGACAAGTACATGCCCGGTACCGAGCTTGAGGTGGACGTGATTTCCGACGGTACAGACGTGCTTATCCCCGGCATTATGGAGCACATTGAGCGCGCCGGCGTTCACAGCGGCGACTCTATCGCCGTGTACCCTCCATATAACCTCACAGACAAGATGACGGAAACCGTTATTTACTGTTCCGAAAAGCTGGCCCTCGCTCTGGGCACAAGGGGCCTTGTCAACATTCAGTACCTCATATACAGAAATGAGCTCTACGTCATTGAGGTAAACCCCCGCGCCTCCCGCACAGTGCCGTATCTCAGCAAGGTCACCGGCGTTCCCATGGTAGACGTGGCCACCCGGGTTATGATGGGCAAAACATTAAAGGATTTGGGCTATTCCAGCGGTGTGTGCAAGACGCCCCCCTACTACGCTGTAAAGGTCCCTGTGTTCTCATTTGAAAAGCTTTCTGACGCAAACTCCGTCTTAGGTCCTGAGATGAAGTCAACAGGTGAGGTTTTGGGTCTTGGCCGCAACTTAAGCGAGGCTATTTTCAAGGGTCTCACAGCTGCCGGCTACAACTACGACACCACAAACCGCCGCAAGGGAGTGCTCCTCAGCGTTGAAAACCACGACCTGCCGGAGGTCGTCACAATAGCCAAAAAGCTGGACGACCTGAAGATGCAGATTTACGCCACTCCCGACACCGCAATGGCAGTGGCAAGCCTTGGCATAAACCCAAAATACATTGATGAGCTGCCAAACGTGTCCGACGCTTATAGTCTCATGGTGGACGGCAAAATTGGCCTTATAATCTACACAGGCGCCCTGCACGACGATACGCTGCAGGAGTACATTGAGCTCCACCGGCTGGCCGTGCGCCTTGCAATTCCCTGCATAACCTCTCTTGACACCGCAAATGCCATGGCCGACACGCTCATAAGCCGCTATACTGTGAACACTACGGAGCTTGTGGACCTCAACAATATGCGGGCAGAGCACCAGCGTCTCAAGTTCTCAAAGATGCAGGGCTGCGGAAGCGACTATATATTCTTCGACAACCGGGGCGGCGAAATAACAAGCCCGGAGTCCCTGTGCGTCAGCATATGCGACCGGCACTATGGTATCGGCGGCTATGGCATAGTACTCATAGAAAATTCACAGGTGGCCGACGCAAAAATGCGCATCTTCAACCGTGACGGAACCGAAGGCAAGATGGCGGGCAACAGCATAAGATGCGTTGCAAAGTATCTTTATGACAACGATATTGTCAAAAAAGATGAAATGACTATTGAAGTATCCACGGGAGATATACGCAAGTTAAAGCTGTATATCCGCAACGGCAAAGTTACAACTGTAGCCGTCGATATGGGCAAAGCCGACATGCGTGCGGCAGCACTCCCCACGACATTAAGCGAGGAAAGGCTTGTAAATTATCCCATAAATATCGGCGGCACAGAGTACAACATAACCTGTACAACCCTCTCCAACCCACACTGTGTGGTGTTCTGCGACAATATAGACTCCGTAAACCTTGAGAAAATCGGGCCGAAGTTTGAAAACGCCCCATATTTCCCGGAGCGCATAAATACGGAGTTTGTAAGAGTTGTAAATCAGGATACCCTGAAAATGCGTGTGTATGAGCGCGGCAACGGCGAGACATGGGCCTGCGGCACAGGCGCCTGCGCCGCTGTTGTGGCCGCCACGGAAAACGGTTTCTGTGAAAAGGGCCGGGACATCACCGTAAAGTTAATAGGCGGTGACCTCACGGTAAATTACACAGACGAGCGCGTACTCCTCACCGGCGACGCTGTCCTCGTCTACGAAGGTATCGTGGAGTACTAAAGACAATAACAAAAAACTGCGTATTTAAAATACGCAGTTTTTTGTTTTGCTTTTTCAAATACCACTATAATATGTATGGATATAA
>CAJFTV010000105.1 GCA_904420055.1 Candidatus Alloscillospira gallinarum
CCTTATGGCTGTTGACGCGGCGCAGGAGCAGCTGGACAATGGGCGCGCTGCGGCGGAGGAGGCTTTCGCTCAGGCTGAGGCAGAGTTTCAGGCAGCAAAAGAACGGCTTGACAGTTCTGCCGCACAGATTGCCTCCGGAGAGCAGCAGGTGTCCTCCGGCTGGGCCGCCCTTGCCGATGCTCAGGCGCAGTATGACGCCGGCATGGCTGAATATGAAGAGGCCCGTGCACAGGCTGATGAGGAATTTGCCAAAGCCGAGGCAGAGCTCAGCGATGCAAAATCACAGCTTGACGATGCCGCCGCCGAAATTGACGACATTCCCGAGGCCACCGGTTATGTCCTGACAAGGTCTACCAATACCGGTTATGTCAGCTTTGAAAACGACTCCAAGATTGTGGCGGGCGTTGCAAAAATATTCCCCTGGTTTTTCTTCCTTGTGGCAGCTCTTGTGTGTATGACAACGATGACCCGAATGGTTGACGACCAGCGCACTCTTATAGGCACCTACAAGGCGCTGGGCTTCTCCAACGCCAGAATTATCTGGAAGTACGTGTCATACTCCGGCAGCTCGGCACTTTTGGGCGCGATTTGCGGATTCTTCCTCGGGTCGTGGCTCTTCCCACAGGCGATATGGACGGCCTACGGGATACTTTATGGCTTTACCGACCTGCCATACGTCATTGACTGGGGCATAGGCGCCGTATCACTGCTTGTGGCGCTTTTGTGCTCAGCAGGAGCCACATTCCTCTCCTGCCGCAGCGACCTCAAGGAAATGCCGGCAGAGCTCATACGTCCCAGAGCTCCGAAATCCGGCAAACGCGTTCTTTTAGAGAGGATACCCTTTATCTGGAAGCACCTTTCTTTTCTCCACAAGGTCACAATACGCAACATATTCAGGTATAAAAAGCGCCTTATCATGATGGTGCTTGGAATCGGCGGCTGCACCGCGCTGATACTTACCGGCTTTGGCCTTAAAGACTCAATTTCCGGTCTCACCCGCGACCAGTTCGGAAACATCATGACCTATGATATGACTATATCCGTATCCCCGGATATGACCGACGAGGAGCGCGCTGCCTTCCGTGAAGAGAACTCCGATATTCTATCCACATGTGTTTTCGTCTGCGCTGATACAATAGATGTAAAATCAGGCGACCTTACAAAAGACGCAAATATAATCGCCACCTCCGACCCGGACATAACCAGTATAATAAATCTCTCGGACAACGGCACCCCCATACCATTTCCGGAGGAGGGCTCGGTTGTGCTCGACCGCGCTCTTGCTGAAAAGCTGGGCTATAAGGTAGGGGATATGGTCACATTCGCCCTCAGCGACATAGAGACAGCAGAGCTTAAGCTCAGCGGCGTATTTGACAACTACATCTTTAATTACGCCATAATGAGTGCGGAGACATATACGCAATATCTGGGCCGGGAGCTTGACTACAGCACCGTGTACGCGCAGACAGATTCAGAGGACATGCGCAGTGTGGCCGAAACACTCATGTCCGACCGCGGGGCTGAATCGGTAAACATAATACAGGACACTCAGGAACAGTTTGACAACATGATAAGCAGCCTGAACTATGTAGTGTGGCTAATCATTTTATGCGCCGGCGCACTTGCGTTTATTGTGTCCTTTAACCTCAGCAACATAAATATAACAGAGCGAAAACGTGAGATTGCCACAATAAAAGTGCTGGGCTTCTATCCGTCTGAAACTCACTCATACGTTTTCAGGGAAAACCTTGTCCTCACCTTTATAGGCTGCTGCTTCGGCCTTGTGCTTGGCGTATTCCTGCACGCCTACGTCATGAGTCAGATTACGGTAGACGCGGTGAACTTTAATGTGCAGATTCGCTTTATAAGCTACATATACGCCATAATCCTCACCTTTGTATTCTCTGTTATTGTGGACTTAATCATGCGCCGCAAAATAAGCGGAATTAACATGGCGGAATCTCTGAAATCCGTGGAATGACAAAAATCCCCTCTCTGCTTTTGCAGAGCGGGGATTTTTCCATATTCACGTTTATTTGCAGGAGTTATAAACAGCCCGCATAATCTGGGGCAGTTCCTCCTCTGTCGGCACCCTCTTGCCAAAGTTTGTCATGCCCTCTGACTTTAAGTACTCGGTACAGGCAACGAGCTTTTCCTCGTCCAGCCCAAAGGAGGTGCATGTGGGAACGTCCAGCTTCTTCATAAAGGCACGGAGCCAGTCCGCCACCCTCCTGCCAACTTCACCCGGGGTATCATTTGTGACGTCAAGGCCCATAAATCCGGCCACCCGTCGGTACTTGTCACCGCACACCGGGGCCATAAACTCTGCCACAACCGGCGTCACCCACGCGCAGGCTATGCCGTGCGGCACATGGTAATACGCGCCGATTCCGTGGGCAATGGCATGCCCTAGATTTACGATAGCGTCGGCAAAGGCAATTCCCGCAAAGTTTGAAGCTATAGCCAGGTTTTCCCTTGCCTCAAGATTGTTTATGTCCTCTGCCGCCACAGGAAGCCACTTCAAAATCCTCTCGATTGCGTCATACGCGAGGACATCTGAATGGGGATTTTCTCTCATGTCGCTGCACAGGACCTCCATGGCATGGGACAGTGCGTCCATACCTGTATATACCGTAATGCCCTTCGGCAGCCCCAGAGTCAGCTCCGGGTCCACAATTGCGGCGGAAGGAATAACTCCCACGCCGTTTTTATAATTGCTCTTCGTGTCGTGGATAACGGCAATCTGAGAGCTTTCACTGCCGGTTCCGAATGTAGTTGGCACCATAACCGTTATAAGCTTCGGGTGGTCCACCGGCGGCCCCGGTATCATAAACTCCTCTATGCTGAGCCCGGACGCCGTAAGTACCGAAATTGCCTTTGCCGTGTCAAGGCTGCTGCCGCCGCCGACGCCCACGACAGTGTCGGCCCCCATGGCCTTTGCCGCCTCTGCTCCCGCGGCAACGACGTAGTCCGGCGCGTCCTGTACAACGCCGTCAAAAATCTGAAATTCTATCCCCGCCTTTTCAAGGCTGTCGGTTACTTTACCTGTAATGCTAAGCTGGACAATTGACTTTTCCGTGACAACAAGGGCCTTTTTCGTGCCGAGACCAAGGCATACGCCGCCTGTCTCTCCGGCGGCTCCCGGTCCATATGTCACCGGGCATAGAATATTATATGAGCTGACCATGGCTTATCCCTCCGTTATAAATATGTCTGTATTAGAGCATGACAGTGTCACCATGCCGTATGCCGCCTTCCGGCCGCACAGCTGTGATTTACAGGTGCACTGATATACGCTCTGCCGGTATGTGCTTTGCAACCATTTCCCAACTATTGTAGCACAGCGCCATAATTTTGTGTAGTCCCATTTAAGGCGGCGGTAATATTGCAAATAATCAAAATATAGTTATTGTATGCCGGCGTATGCCGGTGATATTATATTGTCAAAGAAACAAGGAGGCAGAGATTATGGCAGATAATTATCAGGCTCTTATACCCCAGTGGCGTGAAAAATTTTTAACTCTTGACGTTTTGGACAAGGCACGTCAGCTTGAGCTCACCGTCTCCGGCGACAGCATATATATAAGCTACTATAACCGCGACTATGTTGTTTCCGTTTCCACCGGGGAGATTAAGAACCGCCGGGACCCAAACGCATATATCCCCCACTATGACGCCCTGTTTATATATCATCTGTTCTGGTTTTCCAAAGAAAATCCAAAGGCCTCCGGGGAGATGATTCCATTCCGGGACGTAAAGGGCGCGGCTGTATTTGACCCCGCATTCCAGAAGCTGGTGTTAAAGCCCCTGGCCCGTGAGTTTAACGGTAGGCTTGAGGAATTTAAAAACGCGTGTATCTCCTTGGGCGGTGAGCCTGTAAAATACGGAGATGCCGGGTATATCATCACCGTCTGCGGAAAACTCAAATCCTCCGTCATCTTCTGGGACGGGGACGACGAGTTCCCAGCCACGGCAAATATCCTGTTTGACAAAAACATCACCGACTTCACGCACGTTGAAACCGTAGTCACCGTGGGGTCAGACCTTGCACAGGCAATAATTGACGCCGCAGGCAACAAAAACGGTCTTCACCTGGTATAAAAATTTATATTGTAATATGACACACCGCCGTGTCACTGCACTTTATGTTCAAAGCCCCGTGGAAGTTTTTCCACGGGGCTTTGACGATATTAAGAAGGGAGACAAAGGATTCTTACTTGGTATTGTGGCAGCCACAGCCGCCAGAGCAGCCGTTGCAGCCGGAACAGGAGTGTTTTCCCGCTTTTTTCTGTCTTATCATGTGGAATACAATTCCTCCAACTATAAGGAGAACAACAACAAGGCAAATTATTGTCGCAGGAGACATTTTCGTCACTTCCTTTTATTTTACGCTCTGTGCATATTTAGTCTCGACAGCGCGGAGACGGTTCTCATCTTTCGGCTGATATCCCTTTCTCACCATCATGTAGATTAGGAAAGCGATAAGCAGTATTGCGATTACAGGTCCAACGCCGAAAGCAACTTCTCCGGTGAAGAGGCCGCCAATCTGATACACGATAAAGGAAATAATGTATGCAAACACACACATATATGCTATTGCAAACGCGGTCCACTTGCCGTTGTGCATCTCTCTCTTGATTGCACCCATTGCGGCAAAGCAGGGAGCGCACAGGAGGTTAAATATCATAAAGCTGTAAGCAGAGAGCGCCGTGAAGTCTGCGGCGATGTTCGCCCAGATTTCCATGCCGTC
>CAJFTV010000106.1 GCA_904420055.1 Candidatus Alloscillospira gallinarum
CCCCTGTCGCGGCCGAACTTTGCCTGGCGGTCATACACAGGAACCAGAAGCTCTCTGTATGTGTCAAGTGATATAAAGGGATTGGCCCAGGCAGCTGTGTCGTCCATCATGGTGAAGATGTCAGGCTTATAGTAGTCGATTACCTTCTCTGCCACCTTGCAGTAGAACGTACACATGTAGTCAAAGAGGGCCTCAACCTCTTCAGGCTCTTCAAACATTGCCATAAGTCCCTCTGTAAAGCCCATGAAAGCCATAAGGTTCTGGAAGTAACCCATGTGAAGTCCAAAGGCAATGGCAGTCTGATTTCTGTCAATCTTCATCATCTCAATGTGCTTTTTGGCCATGTCCTCCCAGTCGATGCCGTCAAGGTCGGGAGCTTTAATCACGTCCCGCCACTTGGTGATGTCGTCCAAAATGAAGTCGTTTGGCTTTGGCAGAAGCGCGCCGCCTGTCTCGTATGTGGGCACATACTCAACGCCCCAGTGGTCCTTGCCGCCTCCGTTTAAACGGTGCTCAATGAGGATAGGGGGCTCTAAAAGCGCCGTTGGGGGCTCTTTTGTGTCACCCGGCATCTTGCCAAATGTATACTGAGGAATCCACTCAGGTATTTCTCCGTGCAGTACTCTTAAATAATTCTCTTTTGGTGTAAGCATTCAGTTCACTCCTAAAATTCATTTTGCCAGCTAATGCTATTAAGATTTTACAGTTTAACCGCCGTTATGTCAATGTTTTATTTGCCGCAGTACACACAAGGGGGCCACTTTCCGGCCGCTGATTTTATGCTGAACAGGATACGCAGGCAGCCGGTCTTACCGCCTGAGGCAAGCATTTCAGCCCTCCAGCACTTCCTTTACAACCCTGTTTACAATTTCGGGATTTGCCTTGTTTTTCGTAAGGCCCATAACAGCGCCTGTAAGCGCACCGGCGGCGGAGGTCTTTCCCTTTTTGTAGTCCTCCAAAATTTTCGGTCTCTCCTTCAGCGCCGCGAGCACCTTGTCCCTTATAACAGCCTCGTCATTTATCTGGGCAAGGTCATTTTCTCTTACAATCTGCATGGGGTCACCGCCGTTTTCCCACACCTCTCTTACAAGGCGTTTTGCGGTACTGCTGTTAATATAGCTGTCCCCTGCCATGTCGGCGATAGCCGCAAGGCTTTCACCTGATATTCTTATCTCCCGTTCTTCTCCGGAAAACAGGCGGAATATCTCACCTGTCAAAAGGTTCGCGGCGGTCTTTGGGTATTTTGTGCGGGACGCCGTCTCCTCAAAGAAGTCGGCTACCTCCCTGTCGCCTGTTATAAGCCCGCCTGTCTTTCGGTCAATTCCATACTTCTCCTCGTAAATGCGGCGGCGCTCGTCGGGAAGGACAGGAATCTCCCCCCGGAGATTTTCAAGCTTCTCCGCCGGAATGTCTATATACGGCAGGTCCGGGTCGGGGAAATAGCGGTAGTCGTTTGCGTCCTCTTTTACACGCATGGAATACGTCTTTCCGGTGTCCGGGTCAAACCTTCGCGTCTCCTGTATAATCTCCCCGCCGTTTTCAAGAGTCTCACACTGGCGCTTAAACTCGTAGTCAATGGCCTTTGCAATAAAGGCAAATGAGTTTAAGTTTTTCATCTCCGTTCTCGTGCCGAATGTCTCTGCGCCCTTCTCCCTGACCGAGAGGTTGACATCGCAGCGAAATCCCCCCTCCTGCATGCGGCAGTCTGCAACTCCTGTATACATGATTACCGCCCGCAGCTTTTCAAGGTATGCCACGGCCTCCTCGGCACTGCGCATATCCGGCTCCGACACTATCTCAATGAGGGGAACACCGCAGCGGTTGCAGTCTATCATGGTGCCGTATTTCTCATGGTGGACAAGTTTTCCCGCGTCCTCCTCAATGTGAATTCTCGTTATACCTATGCGCTTTTCTCCCTCGCCGGTGCTTATGTCAATATAGCCGTGCTCACAAAGGGGCAGGTCGTACTGGGAAATCTGGTATGCCTTCGGCAGGTCAGGGTAAAAGTAGTTTTTTCTGTCCTGCTTTGAGTGGGTGGTAATAGTACAGTTTGTTGCAAGTCCGGCCTTTACGGCATAGTCCACCACCTTGCCGTTGAGCACCGGCAGAGTGCCGGGCATTCCCATGCAAACCGGGCAGCACTGTGTATTTGGCTCCGCTCCGAACTTTGTGCTGCACCCGCAGAATATTTTCGTCTCGGTCTTAAGCTCCGCGTGCACCTCAAGCCCTATGACCATTTCATAATTGCGCGCCATCTTTTCACCTACCTCCAAATTCCCGCTCATAGGCGTAGCCCGCCCTGTAGAGAAGTCCCTCTGACAGGGGCTTTCCAATAAGCTGCATGCCAATCGGCCGTCCGTCCTCCGTCCTGCCGCAGGGCAGGGACAGCGCCGGCAGTCCCGCGATGTTTACGGGAACCGAGTAAATATCCCCCATGTACATCTCAATTGGGTTTTCGGTCTTTTCGCCTATCCTGTACGCCGCTGTGGGCGCAACCGGCGAGAGTATAAACTGGCATGTCTCAAAGCTCTTTCTGTACTCTTCCATAATCAGCGTCCTCACCTGGAGGGCCTTTTTGTAATAGGCGTCGTAGTAGCCGGAGGACAGGGCAAAGGTGCCCAGCATTATCCTCCTCTGTACCTCGGGTCCAAATCCCTCAGTTCTGGAATATCTGTAAACCTCGTCAAGTGTGGCGCCCTTTTCGCTCCTGTAGCCGTAGCGTATGCCGTCAAACCGGGCAAGGTTACTGGAGGCCTCTGCCGAGGAGATTACGTAATACGCAGACAGTGCGTAATCAAGAGACGGGAGACTGAGCTCCACTATCTCGCAGCCAAGGCTTTCATATGCCTTTGCCGCCGCCATTACGGCGTCCTTTACTTCTGGAGATATGCCCTCTCCGAAAAATTCAGTGGGCAGTCCCACCCGCATTCCGGCCACGTCTTTTCCGATGTCCGCCGTGTAATCCGGCCTGTCTCCCGGAATAGATGTGGCGTCAAGCCCGTCATGGGCGGATATGGCGTTTAAAACTATGGCGTTATCCGTCACGTTTTTGGTGACAGGGCCAATCTGGTCAAGAGATGAGGCAAAGGCCACCAGCCCATACCGGGACACGGCGCCGTATGTGGGCTTCATTCCCACTACCCCGCAGAACGCCGCAGGCTGGCGGATTGAGCCGCCGGTGTCGGAGCCCAGGGTAAACGCCGCCTCTTCCGCGGCCACCGCCGCCGCGCTGCCGCCGGAGGAGCCGCCGGGCACACAGTCAGGAGCAGCCGGGTTCCGCGTTATCTTAAATGCCGAGTTTTCCGTGGAGGACCCCATGGCAAATTCGTCCATGTTCACCTTTCCCAGCATCACATAGTCCATTTTCTCAAGCCGCTCCACCGCAGTGGAGGTATAGCACGGCACAAAATTCTCCAGCATTTTGGAGGCACACGTGGTTTTAACTCCATTTGTGCACATGTTGTCCTTTATCCCTCCGGGAATGCCCGCCAGAGGCGACAGCTCTTCCCCGGCGGCTATTTTTCTGTCCACCTGAGCCGCTTTTTTCAGTGCCGCTTCCTCAGTCACTGTGATATACGCCCCAATAAGGCCGTCCTTTTCCCGTATCTTATCCAGATAACCCTGCGTCACCTCAGCCGCCGACACCTCTTTTCGGGAGATAAGCCGCGAAAGCTCTTCTATTGAGTATTTTGTCAGTTCTCTCATTTTGCCGTCCCTCCCTTATTCAAACGCCCGCGGCACATATATATACTCTTCCGTCTTTGTGGGGGCGTTTGAAAGAAGCTCTGCCCTTGGAAAGCTCTCCTTCACCGCGTCCTCCCGGAATACGTTTTCCACCGGCACAACATGCTCTGCCGGCTTTACCCCCGCCGTCGGCGCAGATGACAGCTTGTCGGCAAAGGCGACAATTTCCATCATATCCCGCGCCATCTTCTCCTTTTTGTCCTCCGGGATAATAAGCCGGGCGAGCGCGGCCACGCTGTCCACGTCAATACCTCCGGGCTTATCTCCATGTCCGCCGGCCTCTTCCGCCCCGGACGCCTCTGTAAATGCGCCCACAAGGGACAGTTCCCTCAGCTGGGCAATGTCGACCCTGTCCGGCGCGTTTGTCATCATGCACACCGCTTCCTTATTCTTGGGGAAAGCGATTACCTCACGAAGCGACTCTGCCCCGCACAGGAGCATTACAAACCTGTCAAGGCCGAAGGCAAACCCGCCGTGAGGCGGAGTGCCATATTTAAAAGCGCCGACCATAAATCCAAAACGGCTGTCTATATCCTCCTGAGAAAAGCCCAAGGCACGGAACATCTGCTGCTGGACGTCCTGTCTGTGTATTCTTATGGAGCCGCTGCCCAGCTCCGTGCCGTTCAGCACCACGTCATACGCCTGAGCCCTTACCCTTGCCGGGTCTGAGAAGAGATACTGCATATCCTCCTCATACGGCATTGTAAACGGGTGGTGCATAGCCAGATATCTCCCCTCTGTCTCGCTCCACTCAAACTGCGGGAAATCCGTCACAAACAGAAATTTGTAGTCCGTCTTGTCTCTTAGTCCCAGCATATCCCCAAGCGTAAGGCGGATATTTCCCAGAACGCGGCACACCGTGTCAAACTTATCCGCACAGAAGAGTATGAAATCGCCGGGCTTTGCCCCCACCCG
>CAJFTV010000107.1 GCA_904420055.1 Candidatus Alloscillospira gallinarum
CGCCGGATAAATTTTACTTGGCTATATACTCTTTTCCATGTTCTCGCCTGTCCCTGTGCTTTAAAAACGACAGTTTCGTCTCACTTATAAGCACAGACACAAACATCACTGCAAAACCTATTACAAGGCGTATGTCCATTTTTTCGTGGTAAAAAATAACAGAGACAAGCGTCCCGAAAACCGCCTCCAGCGTGAGGAGTATCGACGCCTGTGTCGCCGGGGTGTTCTTTTGCCCAAAGGTCTGAAGCAGGTAGCACACACCTGTGCAGACAATGCTGAGGTATCCCAGAGAGAACATCGCGCTTGTCGGCACACTGGTCGGAAACGGTTCAAAGCACAGCGCCAGTACCCATGTTATCACCGCTGCGGTTCCAAACTGCACCGCGGTGAGAAGCGCCGGGTTTTTACCCTCAGCGTGCCTGTCAATTGCCATTATGTGCAGCGCGTAGAAAATACCGCACATAAGCGTCAGGGCGTCCCCCTTGTTTATCGACAGGTTTGAATCTATGGAAATTAGCCCCACTCCCAAAATGCAGAGTACCGCCGCTATAAAGTTATATTTGTCGGGCCGCTGCTTTTTGAATATCCAAAATAAAAACGGAGTGATAACACAGTAAGATGCCGTTAAAAACGCATTTTTCCCCGGCGTTGTGTACACAAGGCCGTAGGTCTGTACAATATAGGCCGCAGACAGCAGCACGCCCATAATTACGCCGCCTTTTATGTACTCCCTGTCAATCTTCTTTATACTCTTAATCCCCAGAAGCAGCAGAAACACCGCCGCCACCGTAAATCTGATTGACAGCAGATACAGCGTGCTTATACTGTCAAGCGTGTTTTTCTGCACCACAAACGACGTTCCCCATATAAGCGTTGTCGCTATAAGTGCAAGCCTTCCCAACCCCGGATTTTTCTTTTCCAAGACCACTCAAATCCTTTCCATGAATGAAACTGCTGAATTGTGCATAAGGCGCTTCACAGCCCCGTCTTCAAACCGCACCTCCATAAGCGCGTCGTTCCCGGTGGGCTGAATTTTTGTCACAACGCCGCTCCCAAACGCCTTGTGCTTTACCCTGTCGCCCACGGAAAAGGCAGGCGCAAACTTTCCGGAGGGTGCGGCCGGGGCCACGGGAGCCGGCCTTGTTATCTTCGGCTTTCTGCGCTGGGCATAACTTCCATATCCGCCCTGTCCCTGAGTGCGGTTCTGGTAGGTATATTCCCGGCTGCGCTCTCCGGCGCTCTCCGTGCCGGAGTCCCAGATGCCGCCCTCTCCGCCAAAGGCAAACGCGGACACCGCGGGCTTTTGTATGTGTTCCGGGTCTATCTCGTCAATAAAACGTGATACTTTTCCCGATATTGTCTTTCCAAAGAGCATTCTTCTTTTGGCGCAGGTGAAATACAGCTCCTTTTTTGCCCTGGTTATGGCAACATAGCAGAGCCGCCGCTCTTCTTCCATCTCCTCCGCCTCTCCTATTGTGCGGGCGCCGGGGAAAATTCCCTCCTCAGTACCCACAATGAACACAGTGGGGAACTCAAGGCCCTTTGCGCTGTGCATTGTCATCATGGCAACACACTCGCCGCCCCCGAGCTGTTCCAAATCCGTGTAGAGGGAGATTTCATCTAAAAATGACGCCAGGTTCCCCTCCGGATTTTCCCGCATATAAGATATGATGTTCGTCTTAAACTCCCGGATATTCTCTATTCTTGTGAGGTTTTCGTCCGTCTGCTTCTCCTCCAGCGCCCGGACATACCCCGTCCTGTCCAAAATCTCCTCATAAAGGACGTCAATAGGCTCGTTTTCCGCCACATCACGCAGGGCATGTATGAGGTTTGTAAACTGGGCAAGCTTTCCTGCGCTGCGCGCAAGCTCCTCAAAGTTTTTGGCCTCCTCCATGACCTGAAACACCGATTTTCCCGTCTCGGCCGCAATCGCCTGAACCCGCTCAAGGGTTGTGTTTCCTATGCCGCGTGCAGGCTGGTTTACAATGCGCACAAGCCTTAAATCGTCCCCCGGGTTTGAAATCACGCTGAGATATGCCAGCATATCCTTAATCTCCGCGCGGTCAAAAAACTTTGTGCCTCCGATTACCCTGTAGGGTATGCCGCTTCTCTTAAACGCAAATTCAAGCTGATTTGACTGTGCGTTCATTCTGTACAGCACCGCAAAGTCCCCAAAAGAGGCGCCTGCCGCCACCCCGGCGATTACCTTTCCTGCCACATACTGAGCCTCGTCCCGCTCGTCATTTGCTACGTAAAGGACCGGTTTTTCCCCCAGCTCTCCGGCAGTCCAGAGGTTTTTTCCCTTGCGCCCCAGGTTGTGCTTTATTACGCTGTTGGCGGCGGCCAGGATATGCCCCGTTGACCTGTAGTTCTGCTCAAGGCGTATCGTCCGTGCATTTTTGTACTGCTTTTCAAAGCTCAGAATATTCTCAACCGTGGCGCCGCGGAAGCGGTAAATGCTCTGGTCGTCATCTCCCACTACGCAGATATTGTTGTATCCCCCCGCCAGAGTTGAAGCCAAAAGATACTGCAGGTTGTTGGTATCCTGATACTCGTCAATCAAGACGTACTTAAACTTTCTCCTGTAGTAATCCCTGACCTCAGCGTTGGACAAAAGCAGCTTCACCGTAAGCATGATAAGGTCGTCAAAGTCCACGGCGTTTGCCTTTTTCAGCCGGTTTGAGTATTCAAGGTATATCCTTCCGATGTTTCTCTTCCGCACGTCCCCGCTCTCGGCCGCCTTTGCGGCATATTTTTCCGGGTCCTGCATGGAGTCCTTTGCACGGCTTATCTGGGACATTATGCTGCGGTAGTTGTACATCTTGTCGTCCAGATTGAACTCCTTTATTATTCGCTTTACAAGCGCTCCGCAGTCCGACGTGTCATAAATCGTAAAGCTGCGGTCATAACCTATCTTGTCGATATCCCTGCGGAGTATGCGCACACAGGCAGAGTGAAACGTCATAGCCCACACGTCCCCGGCCCGCTCTCCAATACTCCTGCCAAGGCGCTCTTTCAGCTCGTCAGCCGCTTTGTTCGTGAATGTTATGGCTATTATCCGCCAGGGGTCTGCCGGGTCCATTTTGCACAGTTCTTCCGCCCTTGCGCGGTCCGCGCTCTCCCCTTTCAGATATCCCTCCAAAAAGGCAAGGTCCTCCTCTGTCACACATTCAGGCACCTCGGTACTGTCTGAGCCCTGGCCGTACTTTATAATATTTCCAATGCGGTTTATAAGCACCGTGGTCTTCCCGCTGCCCGCACCGGCCAGAATTAAAAGCGGCCCCTGAGTGGTCATTACCGCCTGACGCTGCATATCGTTTAAAAACGAGTATTCTCCCGCAATATACTCTCTTCTGGCCTTTACAAATCTATCTTTTAATATACCCTCAAGCATTTTTATATCTCCTTAACGCAAAAGCGCCATAAAAGTATATACTATCCTGCCGTTTTTTGCAATGTGCAAACTATTTCAAAGCTTGTCCTCGGTTTAAAGCCCCAATAGTAAAAATCACATTATACCGCCCGGAATTGCCGCAGTATTGCCCGCCGCAGAAACTTGCTGTCACTTATATCCGTCTCCGTCCGGCTGCTTTTAATCCGCTGAAACAATTCATCGGAAAATTTACACATACTGCCGCCCCTATTTTTCGTCGTTATTCACACTGCCCGCTTGTTGACAAGGCGGGCCGCTGCTGGTAGAATATACAAAAGTATTGAAAGAGCTACCCACATGCCTGTAAGACAGCATATCCTCCCCGCCGGCATCTGCGGTTTTTGTGTTGTCTTGCGTCCAGCGCAGGGCTTTTTTTCTGCGCAAAAGTGCGGATAAGCATTCCGCGGCGCTGTCTGCCGGCGCGGATTTAAGCGCGGCAAGCGTGTGATACGCCCCCGCGCAGTATACGGCTTTGCAATGAGTTAAGCACGCACAGAGTTCTATGTCTGAGGTGAACTATGAATTACATACTCAAAAATCTCAATATGTTCGGCTCTGACTGCCGCGTTATTTACATTGAAAACGGCGTCATAAGCTCAAAATTCAATTACGACAGTTCCCACTGTGAAGAAATTGACTGCGGTGGTCTTACTGCTTTTCCCGGCTTTGTTGATGTACATGTTCATCTACGTGAGCCGGGATTTTCTTATAAGGAGACTATAAAAACCGGCTCTCTTGCCGGGGCAGCCGGAGGATATACGGCCTTAGGTGCAATGCCGAACCTCTCCCCCGTGCCGGACTGTCCGGAAAATCTTGACATGCAGCTAAAGCTGATAGAAAAAGACGCGGCCATATGCGTTATGCCCTACGGCTCCATAACATTGGGGGAAAAGGGTGAAAAACTATCAGACATGGAGGGTATGGCGGAGAGTGTCATCGCCTTCTCCGACGACGGCAAGGGCGTCCAGGACGAGGGCATTATGCGCGCGGCCATGGAAAAGGCAAAATCCCTTGGCAGGATAATCGCCGCCCACTGCGAGGACGAGTCCCTTCTTTTCGGCGGCTGCATACACGACGGGGAGTATGCCAGGTCCCACAATATTCCCGGCATATCCTCCGAGAGCGAATGGCGGCAGATTGAGCGCGACATACGCCTTGCCGCCGACACCGGCTGCGCCTATCACGTATGCCACGTGTCAGCGAAGGAATCCGTGGAGCTAATCCGCGACGCTAAAAAAAGCGGCGTTGACATCACCTGCGAGACAGCACCACACTATCTCGTGTTTAACGACACACAGTTAAAAGACCTCGGCAGTTTCCGCATGAACCCGCCAATCCGGTCCGAGGGCGACCGTCTCGCCCTTATAGACGGCATTTTAGACGGCACTGTGGACATGATTGCCACCGACCACGCACCCCACTCAAAGGAGGAGAAGTCCCGCGGCCTTACAGGCAGTCTCAACGGCATTGTAGGACTTGAAACGGCTTTTCCTGTGCTCTACACAAAGCTTGTGAAGGCCGGTGTAATCACCCTGCAAAAGCTCATAGAGCTCATGCACTTTAACCCGTGCCGGCGCTTCGGAATAGATATGGGGACAGCCCCCGGCCAGGCAGCCGGCCTGACACTGTTTGACCTTGACAGGGAGTATATAATAAATCCGGCAGATTTTCAGTCCATGGGAAGAAGCACGCCTTTCGCCGGAATGGCAGTAACCGGCAGGTGCCTTATGACCGTGTGCGGCGATAAAATCCCCTGGAGACAGATTTAAATACACCGCCGGTAGCCTGCCAGGCGGCAAAATGGAGAGATACAAGACATGCTGAAAAGTATTTTTACTGTAAAAGACAACAGCAAAATTGCAAAAAACACCTTTGAGATGAAGCTTCGCGGCGATATTTCCCACATAACCGCTCCCGGGCAGTTTGTGAATATCCAGCTTGACGGCTTCTATCTCCGGCGTCCCATCTCCGTGTGCGACGCGGAGGAGGGTGTCCTCACAATCATATACAAAGCTGTAGGCCGCGGCACGGAGTACATGTCCGGCCTTGCCTCCGGAGCAAAGCTGGATATCCTCTCCGGCCTTGGAAACGGATACGATATGAAAAAGTCGGGCGAGGCGCCCCTTTTAATCGGCGGGGGTGCCGGTGTGCCGCCCATGTACATGCTGTGCAAAAAACTCACAGCGGCGGGGAAAAAATGCAGGGTAATTCTCGGCTTCAACACGGCAGATGAGGTGTTTTATGCCGACAGGTTTGAGGCCCTTGGTGCTGAAGTCACCGTCGCGACAGCGGACGGGAGCACAGGCACAAAAGGCTTTGTGACAGACTGCATTCCCAAAGGCGGGTACACCCACTTTTATACCTGCGGTCCGGAGCCCATGCTAAAGGCGGTTTACTCCGCCACCGGAGAGATATCAGGACAATTCAGCTTTGAGGAGCGCATGGGCTGCGGCTTTGGCGCCTGTGTGGGCTGCACCTGTGAGACAAAGTACGGAAACAAGCGCATATGCCGGGACGGCCCCGTGCTCACGAAGGAGGAGATTGTATGGTAAACACTTCTGTAGAGCTCTTAGGGCTCACTCTCTCAAATCCCGTAATACCCGCCAGCGGCACATTTGGCTTCGGATATGAATTTGCCGACTGGTATGACATAAATATTCTGGGTTCAATAAGCTTTAAGGGCACCACAAAAGAGCCCCGTTTTGGCAATCCCACCCCCCGCATAGCGGAGACTGCCTCCGGCATGCTGAACTCAGTCGGCCTGCAAAATCCGGGCGTCCACGCGGTCATATCAGAGGAACTGCCAAAGCTCCAAAAGGTGTATTCAAAGCCGGTTATCGCAAACGTATCCGGCTTTTCAATAGACGAGTACGTATACTGCTGTGAGCTCATGGACAGCGCCCCGCAGGTAGGCATAATAGAGGTGAACATCAGCTGCCCCAATGTCCACAACGGGGGCTTAAGCTTCGGCACACTGCCCGCCTCTGCCGCCGAGGTGACAAGGGCTGTCAAGGCCGTCACCAAAAAGCCGGTAATTATGAAGCTCTCCCCCAACGTCACAGATATATGTGAGATTGCACGCGCCTGTGAAGATGCGGGCGCCGACGGGGTGAGCCTTATAAACACACTCATGGGTATGCGCATTGATTTAAAGCGACGCTGCCCAATACTGAAAAATACTACAGGGGGTCTTTCCGGCCCTGCGGTGTTCCCTGTGGCCCTTAGAATGGTTTATCAGGTGTACTCCGCAGTTAATATCCCCATAATCGGTATGGGCGGCGTTTCCTCTGCCGAGGACGTAATTGAAATGATGCTCGCCGGGGCAAGCGCGGTTCAGGTGGGCGCGGCAAACCTTGTAAACCCATATGCCTGCAGGGACATAATAAACGCCCTGCCGGCGGCCATGGAAAAGTACGGAATAGACAGTCTTGAGAGTATTATCGGAGGTGCACACTGATGGGAAAAGACGTAATTGTAGCCTGTGATTTTTCAAGCCGGGAAAATTTATACGGTTTTCTCGACAAGTTCGGCTCAAAAAAGCCCTTTCTGAAAGTGGGAATGGAGCTCTTTTACAGCGAGGGACCGGAAATTGTCCGGGAGATAAAGCGCCGGGGACACAAGCTGTTTCTGGATTTAAAGCTTCACGACATTCCAAATACGGTAAAAAAATCCATGGCCGCCCTCTCCTCTTTGGGCGTTGACATGGTAAATGTACACGCCGCGGGAACCATCGCCATGATGGAGGCGGCGCTTGAGGGGCTCACCCGTCCCGACGGCACAAGGCCCCTTTTAATCGCAGTTACACAGCTCACTTCCACAAGTGAGGAGCGCATGCAAAAAGAGCTTTTAATCGGCGCCTCTCTCACCGACACCGTAATCCACTATGCCCGAAACACAAAGGCCGCGGGACTTGACGGCGTTGTGTGCTCTCCGCTGGAAGCAGGCATTGTACACGAAAACTGCGGCGCTGACTTCTTCACAATAACGCCGGGTATACGCTTTGCAGGCAGCTCTGCCGACGACCAGGTGCGTATAACGACCCCGGCAAAGGCCCGGGAGCTGGGCTCTGACTATATCGTCGTTGGCCGTCCCATAACCGCCGCGGACGACCCCGAGGCCGCATATGAAAAATGCCTTGCCGAGTTTGCAGGCTAAACCGTTTGACCGGCGGCATACCGCTTTTTTCGGTATGCGCCTTTACGGGTTTTCCGCGCCGTCCGGAAAGCCCCTCCATACAACACTAACCGGCGGCAGAACGGAGTAATACACATGAAAAAAGAGATTGCAAGAGGATTACTTTCAATCGGCGCGGTTTTCTTCCGCCCAAATGAACCGTTTATCTGGGCCAGCGGGATAAAGAGCCCGGTATACTGTGACAACAGGCTTATTTTGACCGCCCCCAAGGTGCGCAATACAGTTGAAAAGGCCATCGCCATAACAGTTCAGGAAAATTACCCCGACTGTGAGGTCTTAATGGGCACCAGTACCGCCGGCATCGCCCACGCGGCAATCGCAGGCCACATTCTCGGGCTTCCCATGGGATATGTGAGAAGCGGTGCAAAGGACCACGGACGCCAGAACAGAATTGAGGGCAAGCTGGAAAAAGGCCAGAAGGTCGTCATAATCGAGGACCTCATCTCCACGGCGGGCAGCGTTCTGGAGGTTGCCGACGCACTCCGTGAGGCGGGGGCAGAGGTGCTGGGCATCGTCAGCATATTTACCTACGGCATGAAAAAAGGACTTGAGCGACTTGAAAATGCCGGTGTAAAAAATATAAGCCTCACAAACTTTGACGCCGTTGCCGAGGTGGCGGCGGAAGAGGGGTATATAGCTCCCGATGACATAAAGCGTCTCATAGCTTTCCGTGACAATCCATCTGACGAGAGTTGGATAGGAGGCGCAAAATGAGGCACCTCATCGACATTCTCGACCTCACAACCGAAGAAATTGACGGGCTCATCTTAACGGCCCAGGACATTATGAAATATCCGGAAAAATATGCTGAAAAATGCCGTGGAAAACAGCTTGCAACACTGTTTTATGAGCCCTCAACCCGCACCCGCCTCAGCTTTGAGTCCGCCATGCTCAGCCTTGGCGGCAGTACTCTCGGCTTTTCGGAGGCCGCCAGCAGCTCCGCCTCCAAGGGGGAGAGCGTTGCCGATACAGTGCGCGTTGTGAGCTGCTACGCGGATATAATCGCAATGCGCCACCTGAAGGAGGGCGCACCACTTGTCGCCTCCCTGTACTCCACAATCCCCGTTATAAACGCCGGCGACGGAGGCCACAACCACCCAACCCAGACCCTCACGGACCTTCTCACCATAAAGCAGGAAAAGGGCACTCTCTCGGGACTTACCATAGGCTGCTGCGGCGACCTGAAGTTTGGCCGCACCGTTCACTCCCTTGTGGGGGCAATGTCGCGGTATGATAACGTGAAATTTATACTTATCTCCCCCGACGAGCTTAAAATTCCCGAGAGTGTCCGCAGCGAGGTTCTGGACAAAAAGGGTATTTCCTATGTTGAGACAAACTCCCTTGAGGCCGCAATGCCGGAGCTTGATATTCTCTACATGACACGCGTGCAGAGAGAGCGTTTTTTCAACGAGGCCGACTATCTTCGGTTAAAGGACAGCTATATTCTCACTCCGGACAAGCTGAAAACCGCCAAAAAGGATATGGCCATACTCCACCCCCTGCCGCGTGTAAATGAAATTTCCACCGCAGTGGACTCTGACCCCAGAGCCTGCTATTTCCGTCAGGTGCGCTACGGGAAGTTCATACGCATGGCCCTCATTATGAAGCTTCTGGAGGTTAAGTAAATGATTATAGGTACAATTAACGACGGCATAGTCATAGACCACATTCCCGCGGGCCGGGCAATGGAGCTTTACAGATATCTCCACCTTGACAAGTTAGACTGCGAAGTGGCCATAATCAAAAACGCCCCCAGCAACAAGCTGGGGAAAAAGGACATCATTAAAATTAACGATAAAATTGACGTAAACCTTGAAATCTTAGGATTTATCGACCCGAAAATAACCGTCAACATCATACGCAACGGAGAAAAGGCAGACAAGCTCCACCCCACTCTGCCCCAGAGGATTACAAACGTAATAAAGTGCAAAAACCCCCGCTGCATAACCTCAATTGAGCAGGAGCTGCCGCATGTGTTTGTTCTCACCGATGAGGAAAAAGGCATATACCGGTGCCTTTACTGCGACACAAAGGCAAAATAAAAAGAATGCAGAAAAGAGACGCAGACGCGTCTCTTTTTGCTTCCTTTCTTCCATGTGAATATTACCCTTTCCGCCAGGATTTTTCGCAGAACCCGGCATTTGCACCGGTGACAAATTCGTCAGCAATCAAAACTCAAATTCCACATTGTAACTTTTGTCAATAAGTATATACCTTAAGCCGTATTTACGACAATTTGCTAAATTTTCAAGGTTATCTTTTATAAGCTCTGTTTTGGAAAGTCCATCATCGTCAAACCTGTTTTCTGCGGCGCACGCAAACCTTTTTATATCGTCAAAATGATTCTCAATATAAGGCCGCGTCATGATTAAGCACACATAGCGTATCTCACTTAAATACTTATCCTCAAAGCTTTCTTCCCAGTCAAATGGGATATATATCCCCTCAACTATCAGGCACTGCCGGTTTTCAATTACAGTCTTTACAATTTCCCGCACAATCGGCCACAGGTATCCGGTGAGTTCTTCATCGTCCTCCGGCGTGAGATTTGTACTGCCGCTTCTTATCAGTCCCATTTTCAAGTGGTCAATTGAGAGATATGGATATTTGTACTTCTCCATGAGTTTAC
>CAJFTV010000108.1 GCA_904420055.1 Candidatus Alloscillospira gallinarum
CGGGCAAAAGAGAAATGCTCCCCCCAGGAATCAAGCCGTCCGCCGTGGCGCCACACGTCCTCAATCACCGCTCCAAGCCGCCTGTCCCCACGTGACAGCACGGCTTCAATAAAGCTTGTCTCCGGGTCATGCCAGTTGTAGGTTATGGCTTTTGATTTAAGCGAAGAGCGCAGCAGGTTCACCCTGCGCATATATTCTTCCATTGTTATCTGCCCTTCCCACTGGAAAGGCGTGTGAGGCTTTGGAACAAAGCAGGAGGTACTGACAGTTATCCGCACGCCCCGGCTCTTATTTTTTGCATTTGCCTTCCAAATTCTCAAAACCTTTTCGGCAAGTTCTGCAATAGCCACAACGTCCTCGTCAGTCTCTGTGGGAAGCCCCAACATAAAATACAGCTTAAGCCCGTTCCAGCCGCCGGCAAAGGCTATCCGGCAGGAATTCAGCAAATCCTCTTCCACCACGTTTTTGTTTATAACGTCCCTCAATCGCTGTGTGCCCGCCTCAGGCGCAAATGTGAGGCCCGTCTTTCTCACCTTCTGCACACGCTCCATTATGTCAAGAGAGAAGTTATCTGCCCTCAGAGACGGCAGCGAGAGGCTCACGCTGTTGGGCTCACACCATTCGAGCAGCCCGTCGCAAAGCGGCACAAGGTGTCTGTAATCGCTGGTGCTTAGAGAAGACAGCGTTATCTCCTCATAGCCGGACCCGGCAAGGGAGGCAATCCCCTGCTTTACAAGCGTCTCAGGCGACCGTGCCCTCACCGGCCTGTAGGCATATCCCGCCTGGCAGAAGCGGCAGCCCCTTATACAGCCGCGGAACACCTCCAGCACCACTCGGTCGTGTACAATCTCAGTAGAGGGGACAATTGTATCCACCGGATAATATGAGTGCTCAAAATCCTGTACAATCCGCTTTGTAACCCGCCTTGGAGCGCCGTTTTGCGGCTTTATGTCCAGTATTTTTCCGTCCTTCCCGTATGCAACGTCATACATCGACGGGACATACACTCCCTCAATCCTGCACGCCAGCTTCAAAAACTCGGCCTTGGACATCTTCTTTTCTTTGCACTCACGGTACAGTTCAAATACTTCCCGGTCAAGGTCTTCCCCCTCGCCTATAAAAAACAGGTCGATAAACTGTGACATAACTTCAGGGTTATAGCACACGGTGCCGCCAGCTGCCACAAGCGGCATATTCTCCGTCCTCTCCGTGGATTTTACCGGCAGCCCCGCAAGGTCCAGCATATTCAGTACATTGGTGTATGCCATCTCGTATCCGAGGGAAAAGGCTATGATGTCAAACTCTGCAATGCTGTCGCCGCTCTCAAGTCCATAAAGCGGTATGCCTTCCCGGCGCATCTCTTCTTCCATGTCGGACCACGGTGCAAAAACGCGCTCGCACCAGGTTCCCTCCATCTCGTTAAAAACCCCGTAGAGTATTCTCATTCCGAGATTGGACATGCCTATCTCATACGTGTCAGGAAAACATAGCGCTATTCTCAGATTAACCTCTGATTTATCTTTAACAACGGAGTTATACTCTCCCCCCACATAACGTGCGGGTTTCTGCACTTTCATCAAAACTCTCTCAAGTTTTTCGGAAATCTGCACACCGTCTCCCCCTTTTTTACAAATAATAAACGGCAGTTGTATATTGCCGTATCTTTATTATATCACACCATCACCGCATGTACAAACCACAAAATATCAAAATTCCCTGAATTTGACAACTCACACACATCTAAATAAAATTAAATATATATAATCAATTCATTTTTCATCTCTCTTTAATCTTTTAAGTGTATAATCTCTCCGTGGAGGTGACATATATTGCGCATACTTGTTGTTGAAGATGAAAAAAACTTGAATGAGCTCATTGTAAAAAAGCTGAAACTTGAACATTACAGCGTAGATTCCTGCACCCGGGGCGATGACGCGCTGGACTATCTCATGTGCACGTCTTACGACGCTGTAATTTTGGATATTATGCTGCCCGGTGCATCTGGCCTTGAAATACTTGCCAAGATGAGGTCGGCAAAGAACGCCGCTCCGGTTTTGCTGCTGACAGCCAGGGACTCAATTGAGGACCGCGTCACCGGTCTCGACGCCGGGGCCGACGACTATCTCATAAAGCCATTTGCTTTTGATGAACTTCTTGCCAGAGTTCGGGTTCTCATACGCCGAAATTCAAAGGGCGTGAGTAATGTGTTTACCGTAGCCGACCTCACCGTGGACTGCGATGCCCGAACCGTCACCCGCGGCGGTATTCCAATAAGCCTCTCCAGCAAAGAGTTCGCCGTTTTGGAGTGCCTTATAAGACAGAGCGGCACAGTTCTAAGCCGTGACAGGATAAGCAGCCACATTTGGAATTATGATTATGATGGCGGCTCAAATATAGTCGACGTATATATCCGCTATCTGCGCAGAAAAATTGACGACGGCCACGATATAAAGCTCATACACACAGTTCGTGGTGCCGGTTATGTTCTGAGGGCTGAAAAATGAGAAAGATGTCCATCAAACTGAAAATAACCCTCTGGTTCACACTTTTTATGACTCTTCTCGCCGCGGCGGCGTTTTCCTTTCTGTTTTTTGCCGGTGGTGACATTGTATCAAAAAGTTCAAGAAACGCCCTCCGCTCCACGGTTGCAGACAGCTTTGACGAAATTGACTATGACGACGGTCAATGGGAAATTGACGACGACCTTGAATTTTTCATTGACGGAGTATACATCACTGTCCGTGACTCAAACGGGGCACTTCTGTATGGCCGTCTCCCTTCGGGTTTTGAAGAGCCGGAGACGCTTTCAAATGACACATTTCAGACAGTACAATTCCGCGGAGGCAGCTGGACCGTATACGACATGTCATATACCGACCGTTCCTCCGGACAAACCGTGTGGGTGCGCGGCGTAGCTGAGGACAGCGGTGCCGGGGGAAATTCGGTCTTTTCCACAATATTCCGGCTTGCCATAATTGCACTGCCTGTCCTCATAATACTTGCGGCTGTTGGAGGGTATCTCATAATAAACCGGGCTTTTAAGCCCGTGCGCCAGATTACCGCCACAGCCGAACAGATTGGAGGAGGCAGCGACCTTACCCAACGTATTGCATTAGGCGAGGGACGAGATGAAATATACACCCTGGCCGCGGCCTTTGACCGCATGTTTGACAGGCTCCAATCCGCTTTTGACAGGGAACGTCAGTTCACTTCTGACGCCTCCCATGAGCTGCGCACCCCCACCGCCGTCATTATTTCCCAGTGTGAATACGCACTTGAAAATGCACAGACCCTCGACGAAGCGCAGGCCGCCCTGGGCTCCGTACTGGAACAGGCCAAGAGAATGTCCTCACTAATCTCCCAGCTTTTGACGCTGTCCCGTGCAGACAGAGGACAGGCAAAGCTTAATCTCGAACTCATAAACTTAAGCGAGCTGTCTGAAATGGTAACGGAGCAAATCCGTGAGCAGGCCGTGCCCTTTGATATTGCCGTAACATCTGAAATTCAGCCGGACATACTGATACGCGGCGATGAGACAATGCTTATGCGAATGCTTTTAAACCTTATGGAAAACGGACTTAAATACGGCCGTCC
>CAJFTV010000109.1 GCA_904420055.1 Candidatus Alloscillospira gallinarum
CCCACCTTCGGCGTTGTACCGATTAGGTTTCCAATCATGACAGTTGTCTCCGACTGGCCGAAGCCCTCCATGACGGAGAGGCCCGTGGCCTTCTTAAACTGGTGAAACACCTCGGGGTTTAACGCCTCACCCGCTATTGTGGCATGCTCAATTGTAGACAGGTCAAACCTTGACAAATCCTCCTTGATGAGCATGCGGTACATGGTCGGGGGCGCACAGAACGTCGTAATATTGTACTTTTTAAACATTGGCAGAATGTCATTCGCGTCAAACCTGTCAAAGTCGTACACGAAAACCGCCGCCTCGCACAGCCACTGTCCGTACAGCTTGCCCCACATGGATTTTGCCCAGCCCGTGTCTGATATAGTCAGGTGCAATCCGTCCGGATTTACACAGTGCCAGTATTTTGCGGTTATAAAGTGCCCTAACGGGTACTTATAGCTCTGCATTGCCGCCTTGGGGTACCCGGTGGTGCCGGAGGTAAAGAACATGAGCATCGTATCATCGCCGCAGGGGGCGTCCGGCCCTCTTGTGTATTCCTCACTGAACAGGCGGAATTCCCGGTCAAAGTTGCGCCAGCCGTCTCTTTCGCCGTCCACTATAATCCTGTGGCGAAGGCTCGGACAGTCACCGGCGCACATGTCCACTTCTTTTGCCACGCCGCCGGTAGCGGTACAGATTACCGTACTTATGTCAACCGCGTTTATACGGTATTCAATATCATGGGACAAAAGCTGGTTAGAGCCCAAAATTGCAATAGCGCCTATCTTGTTAAGGGCCATCATTGTAAACCAGAACTGATAGTGCCTCCGCATGATTAAAAGCACCTTATCACCCTTTTTAATTCCCAAGGACTTAAAGTAGTTCGCCGCCTTTGAGGAATACCGGCTTATATCATTAAATGTAAAATACCGCTCGTTTTTGTACCTGTCTACGTGGAGCATGGCGATTTTCGATGGCTGACGGCGTGCAATCGCGTCCACAATGTCAAATGCGAAATTGAATTTATCCGTATTTTTGAACCGCACGCTTTTAAGGCTGCCGTCCTCATTTTCCTCCGCCTCAATAAAGTCCTGATATACCCGTCCTCGGCCGTCCTCACGCTTTATTATCTGAGGCTTTTCCGCCTCAGCCTCTGGAACTTCTTCCACTTCCCTTTCCGGCTCTGTGGGCTTTAACACCATGGCGTAGAATATGCAGTCCTCCCCGCCAACGGCAATCATTCCGTGAGGCGTGGAGCTGTCATAATAAATGGTATCTCCCTCACCTAAAATCTCAGTGTGTTCACCCACCTGCACCTTCAGGCTGCCCTTTATGACAAGGTCAAACTCCTGTCCCTCGTGGGTTGTGAGCTCAATGTCTTTATACTGTGCCTCCGGGTCATATACCGCACGCACATACAGCGGGTCGGAAATTCTGTTTTTAAATGAGGAAGCCATGTTGTAGTAAATCATGCCGTGAGCCTGCTCAATTTTCTGTCCCTCGCCAAGGCGGGTCACAGTGTAAGAGCGGAGCTTCGGGCTTGTTCCCTGAATTATGTCGGTCACGTCAACCCCAAAGGCGAGGGCACAGCGGTAAATAAATGCAAAGTTCAAGTCACTCTCGCCTGACTCGCACGCCATGTACTCATCTAAAGTGACGTCGGTCTTTGCGGCCATTTCCTCCTGCGTCAGGCCGGTTATCTCACGCAGCTCCTTTATTCGCCCGGCCATCTCCTGAATTTTGTACGTAAGTCCTGTCATCTGTTTCATCTTTTTCCTCCTGGACTTCCGGAGCGCAATACAAAAAACCCGCCCCAGAGATATGATAATCTTTGAGACGAGTTTATAACCCGCGGTACCACTCAAATTGCGCCTTGTTATAAAGCGCCACCTCATTGGGGCTCCAACAAGCCCCTGACTATTACGCAGCCATAACGGGAGAGTTCTACTTGCATTTTCTGCTTTCTTCTCTCCGGCTCGGAAGCTACAAACGGCAAAACCTCTGCAAATGGCTTGCACCAACCGCCATCTCTCTGATGCTAAGTAGAGCCGCACTCTTCGTCAACGCCTTTAGGTGTATTCAATTTAATGGAAGTTTAGCATATCTCCGCTTAAGTTGTCAATAGCTTTATCACAATAAAGTAAAAAATATTTTCTGTACATGGCGGGACCTCCCGAACTTAAACGCGCCTCTTTGTGCAACGTATCCGTTCCCGCGCACCGCGTAAGCCGCAGCAGGTACTGCAAAACCGCGGTAAATCTCTACCTGCGGTCTTGCAATCCCCCGCTTTACGCCCTTACAGCTTATTCCTCTGGATTTTTCCGCTTATGGTCTTTGGAAGCTCTGTACGGAACTCTACAATACGCGGGTATTTGTATGGAGCCGTGTTCTTTTTGACGTACTCCTGAATTTCTTTTTTGAGCTCCTCAGTGCCCTCGGTGCCCTTTGTGAGTACAATGCTGGCCTTTACCACCTGCCCGCGTATCTCGTCAGGCGCACCGGTCACGCCGCACTCAAGCACATAGGGCAGCTCCATGATGACATTTTCAATCTCAAATGGCCCAATTCTGTAGCCGGAGGATTTGATGACATCGTCGGCGCGGCCGACATACCAGTAAAATCCGTCCTCATCTCTCCAGGCCAGGTCGCCGGTGTGATAATACCCGTCGTGCCAGGCCTCTCTCGTCTTTTCGTCGTCCAGATAATATCCGGCGAAAAGCCCGCAGGGCACTGCGTCGCTGGTCTTTATGCATATCTCGCCCGTCTCACCGTCCTCTGCAAAGTTGCCGTCACGGTCAAGCAGCGTCACGTCAAACTGGGGAGACGGCAGCCCCATTGCACCCAGCTTGTGAGGATTGCCCACGAGGTTTGCTATGACAAGGGTGGTCTCTGTCTGGCCAAAGCCCTCCATAATCTTAAGGCCTGTGGCCTTCTCAAACTGACGGAACACCTCTGGATTTAAGGCCTCGCCCGCTATTGTGGCGTGCTGGATTGAGGACAGGTCATACTTTGACAGGTCCTGCTTTATGAACATGCGGTACATCGTGGGAGGCGCGCAGAAGGTAGTGATGTTGTACTTTTTGAACAGGGGCAGTATATCGTCCGCGTCAAACCTGTCGAAGTCATACACAAACACTGCCGACTCGCACATCCACTGTCCGTAGAGCTTGCCCCAGAGCGCTTTTCCCCAGCCGGTCTCGGAAATTGTAAAATGTACTCCATCAGGATTTACACACTGCCAGTATTTTGCGGTTATATAGTGCCCCAGCGGGTACTTAAAGTTGTGGGCGGCAATTTTGGGATATCCGGTAGTTCCGGAGGTAAAGAACATGAGCATCATATCATCGCCGCATGGGTCCGTACCGTCTGTAGGACGCGGGAAATTACTGCTGAACATCTTGTATTCGGCGTTAAAGTCGTGCCAGCCTTCCCGTGGCTCGCCCACAATTATTTTCGTTGCCACCGCCGGGTGTGTCTCCATGGAGAGCTCCGCCTGATGGGCCGTATCGCCGTCGGAGGTACATACAATTGCCGTTACGCCCGCGGCCTCAAATCTGTAGTCAAAGTCATGCTTCTGCAAAAGGTTTGTGGCCGGGATAATAACAGCACCCAGCTTGTGGAGGGCGAGTATTGTAAACCAGAACTGATAATGGCGCTTTAAGAGCACCATCACCTTGTCGCCCTTTTTAATGCCGAGGGATTTAAAGTAGTTTGCCGTGCGTGAGGACTCTTTCATCATATCCTTAAACGTAAAGCGCTTTTCGTTTTTCTCCCGGTCCAGGTGCACCATAGCCAGCTTGTCAGGTTTTGTGCGGCCCAGCGCGTCCACAATGTCATATGCAAAGTTAAAGCGGTCCTCATGGAAGAATTTAATCTGACGGAGCGCCCCATTTTCCGCCTCTACAGTGTCAATAAACTCACTGCATATCAGCTTCTCCTCCGGGCGTTCGGGAGTCTCCAGGTCCTTTAAGGCGACTTCCTCCTCTTCCTCTTCTCCGTCCATAACCACCGCGATAAAGAGGCAATCGCGTCCGTCTACGGCAATCATGCCGTGGGGAGAGGAGCTGTTGTAGTAAATGCTGTCTCCCTCATTAAGTACCTCTATGTGCTCTCCAACCTGAACCTTTAGTTTTCCGGAGAGAATAAAGTCAAATTCCTGTCCGGAATGCTTGGTCAGGTGAATTGGCTTATTTTGCAGCTCCTCTGAGTACTCATATGTGACATAGTATGGCTCTGCCAGCTTCTTTTTGAACATGGGGGCGAGGTTGCAGATATTTATGCCCTCCTCGTCAGCCGTGGTCTGTCCCTGTCCCTTTCTGGTGACTGTATAAGCCGACAGCTTTGCACTGTGGCCTTCAAGTATATCAGTTATCTCAAGGTTAAAGGCAAGTGCGCATTTGTGAATAAACGTAAACGGGAAATCTGCCAGGCCCGCCTCGTATTTCCTGTACTCTGAAATGGTTGTATCCGTGAGCGAGGCCATGTCTGACACGGAATAGCCGCTTATCTCCCGCATCTCTTTTATACGGGCTCCCACTTCTTTCAGTTTGCTGTTTACTGCTTTTGTCTCCATTTGTGTCTCTCCTTCAGAAAAGAATTCATGCGCTTACAAGCGCGCCGCAGAAAGGATAAAAGGCCGTGCATGAAGTTTTCCGCATACGGGCCGTATAACCCGGCCTGTTTCTTTAAGCTGTGACTTCGCCGCGCACAAGCTGCGGTGCTTTTACACAACAAAAAAACCCGTCTCAAAGTTTCCTTTGAGACGGGATAAATACTAACCCGCGGTACCACTCAAATTGCGTCTTAATAACAACGCCACCTCATCAAGCTCCAACAAGCTCTATGCATTCACGCAGCAGTTACGGGAGACGCCTACCTGCCTTGCGGCTATCGGGTCTCCGGCTCAGAAGTGATGGGTCATATTGGCAGCCCCGTTACCGGCTCACACCAGCCGCCGGCTCTCTTAAAACAAAACTGTCAGACCGTCTTCGTCACAGCCTTTAATGAAATTGTGGTTAGAGTTTAGCACCATAAAGGCATTACGTCAATGTATGTATTATACAGAAAAATCACTGTAATTGCACAACATTTTTGCCAACAGCCACAATCTCCCGGTTTTATATATCGTAAAGGCCGCAATTTTATTGTGCAAGTTCGCTGATTATGGGATCGTATAATTCAGCACATTACCGAAGTTGGCTTTTTGTCCCCGACATGACACATAATTCATTGCATTTTCGGCATTTAAGTTGTAAATTTAAAGTGTATGAAGCAAAAGGCGGACATCTGAAAAACACAGTGCCCGCCGGACTAAAAAAGGAGAGAAACAAGTGAAAAAGGTAACGCGAAGAGAAAACATACTGAAATCATATCACCATGAAGTGCCATATTTTATCCCCTATTACAGCGACTGTGATTTTTGCCTGCCCTCCGCCCTGGAGGAAGGCCCCACACAGCTGGGCTCCTCAAAAGACGGCTGGGGCGTCACATGGCTTCTATTAGAGGGGCAGCCCGGCCCCATTCAGGACGAAAAAGTTCCTTTCGTCCTACAGGATATCACCCAGTGGAAAGAGGTTGTCCATTTCCCCGACGTTGAAACCTATGACTGGGAAGGCTGCGCGGCAAAGGACACCGCCTCCTGGGACAGGGAAAACCGCATTTCCAACGTGGTGCTGGTCAACGGAATGTGGGAGCGTTTCTACGCGCTCTGCGGATTTGAAAACGCATTATGCAACCTGCTCATTGAACCGGAGGCCTCCTTTGAGCTCATGAGCGCCATCGCCGACCACAAGATTACATACCTCAGGAAAATCGCTCAGTACTACAAGCCGGATAAAATACAGCTCCATGACGACTACGGCACGGAAAAGAGTCTTTTCATGTCCATAGATACATGGCGCGAGATAATGAAGCCCAACCTCAAAAAGATTGTAGACGCCTGCCATGAGCTGGGCATGATTTACGAGCACCACAGCTGCGGCTACATCTATCCCCTCCTGGACGATTTCATCGAGCTGGGCATTGACGCCTGGAATCCGGTGCAGTATACAAATAATCCTGACAAGGTCATGGAAAAATGCCAGGGCAAGCTGACGCTTGTTGGGGCCTTCAACGACAGAATTTATGTAAACCCCACTGCTACCGACGAGGAGAAAAAGGCATCTATCGACCATGCGGTAGAGACCTTCGGCAAGACGGGCAGCTGGGTGCCCATGCCAAGCGTTGGAGACGAGTACCAGCAGTACCTGTCAGACAGGATTTACGAGTTCAACAAGCCCAAATATGACGAGCTTGGCCTCACCGGACCCCTATATGAGCGTGTCGAGGTCAGGAAGGAGGACCTCTACACCTCTCCCGAAAACATAAATAACATATGAAAACTTACATATTTTTTGGCAGATATTGCGAATAATGCAATGTCACGTTGAATTTTGAGGGAATACTCTGTATAATTGCTTATGTACAACAATTTAGGAGGAATGTTCTCAAATGAAGAAGCTCACTGTTAAAAAAGATATCCAGTGCATGGCATGTTTAAGCTGTGTAAACGCATGTTCTGAGGCATTTTACAAGGAGATGGACCCCGGCAAGTCCTGCATTCAGATAATCGAAAAAAACGGGGCAGCCAAACCCATGGCCTGCGTTCAGTGCGGCAAGTGCGCCTCAGTATGTGAGGCAGGCGCAATCACCCAGAACGCTAAGGGCGTATACATGATAAACAAAAAGCTGTGCGTTGGCTGCGGCAAGTGCGCTGAGGTATGTCCATTCCACGTCATCGTATTCACCGGTGAAAAGGCATCAAAATGTATTGCCTGCGGTATCTGCGCAAAAGCATGTCCGGTTGAGATGCTGGAAGTCGTAGAAAAGTGACAATTTCCGGCAGAGAGGCCCCGCCCGCGGCGGGGCCTTCTCCATAAACCGGTTTAACACAAAATAAGGTGGTTCCATATGACAGACAGTGAAAAGCTTTTATACCTGATTCATGCCCTTTTGGGAGAGAACGGCAGATATTCCTCTGTTAAAATACCGGAGGACGAGCATGAGCGCTGGCAGCTTTACCGCTCCCTTGTAAATGTCCGGCCCGCCGGACCGCTTCCTGATGAATATATCAAAATTCAGGACGAGTATTTACAGAGTGTGACAGCGCAAAAAGGCATTACAGACGCAGCAGAAATCCCATCATGCCCCAAAGACAGCCGCCTTGCGGTCTGGCGGGGCGATATTACAACACTCCGTGCCGACGCTATCGTAAACGCCGCCAACAGCGGAATGACCGGCTGCTACGCCCCATGCCACAACTGCATAGACAACATCATTCACACTATGGCCGGTGCTGAGCTCCGCAATGCCTGCCATTACCTGATGGTAAACCAGGGACACCCCGAGCCAACAGGAAGCGCAAAGATAACACCGGGCTTTAACCTGCCCTGTAAATATGTTCTCCACACCGTGGGTCCCATAATAACGGAGGGTGTAACTCCGGAGGACGTGCGCCTTCTCGCCTCCTGCTACACCTCCTGTCTTGAACTTGCCGCGGCGAACGGCTGCCAAAGCATCGCCTTCTGCTGTATTTCCACGGGAGTTTTCCGTTTTCCAAAGAGAGAGGCTGCGGAAATCGCCGTGCAGACTGTGCAGAAATTTTTAAATTCCGGCGGTGAAGTAGACAAGGTCATTTTTAACGTATTTACAGATGAGGACGAGGCAATTTACAAAAGTATATGCTGCTGAAGCGACACCCGGCCGGCAGTTCCGGCCGGGCGTTGTCCGCGCTAAAGAAAAGACCCGGCAGGATCTGCCGGGTCTTTTTATGGTTTTAAATTTCAGACATATCTTATCTCCCCGGGGTCCCAACCAAGGACAGATATCCTTGATACCCTCCTGTAGACGCAGACATCTCCCTGGCGGAATATCTTTGCTCTTATCCGCTCCTCGTCCTCATGGAAAGGCCCTCTGCCGGACAGAATTCTATTTATCAGCTCTTCCTCTGTTCCGGCTGTAATCTCCGTCACATTTTCCACATAGTTCACCGTGGGATTTGCCCCCATGTCATACAGGAGATTAAAGTGCACGTTAAATCCATAAAGCCTTCCGTTTGGCCGCACACCGATATTCTTCTCCCGGTCCTCCGATTTTATGAACCGGCTGACTGTCTCCTCTTGTCCCCGGGCACGGGGTTCTGCACAGTTCCACAGGGAATAGCAGTACTTTTCGGCGCACCGGCTGAACTTTAATATATCTCCCTGGGCTGGGGAGTGGCGCGTAACGGCGATATCGCACTTTGGAAAGTCCGTTCCCGGCTCCATGGTATGCCAGTTTCCCTGTACTGTCTCAATATTTCCAAGGCCAAGCTCTGCCGCCTTGCGCTTTACATGGGCCAGCATGTCCCGTCCATAGTCCAGGGCAATCACCTTTTTGGCGCGCCTTGCCAGCCATACGGTCAGCGGCCCCGTGCCGCAGCATACGTCCAGCACCGTGTCATCAGGTGAAATATTCAGGCTCTCCACCTGTCTCCTTGAAAAGTCTGTCTCGTTTCTGCTGCGCTCTTCCCACTGGTCCGCATTCTCATTCCACAGCTCTGCAGTGGCGTCGCTGCGGCTGCGCACGCCCCAGTCGTTGTTTTTTTCAATTTCCCGCCAGTTTAACCAGCCATTCATACTGTGTTATCCTCTCCGCAGGCCGGCTCAGCCGTTTCCTGCAAGTATTGACTCAATCTGCTCCTGCGTGGGGGTATATCCAAAGAAGGTCTCATAGTACTCCTTTGTCATCTCCTCCATATCTACGTCGGGTAAAATGTCGGGGTGGAGCGTCTTTGCCGCCCATACAACCGTCAGTGCCTCTTCCGTTGAGCCCATTGTCCAGACCGCAACGCCAAACGGCCCTGTGTAGACATTTCCGTTTTTCACAGCGGAGAGCTGGCTGAACGCCTCAGATGCCAAAAGATCCTGTGTACCGCTCACCTTTTCGGTGATAATGACATCCGGGTCGATAGCCGCCACCTCGTCCCAGGTGAGCTCGCCCCTCACATCGGCAGCATTTATTCCGCCTGCCGCATCAATCCAGAAGTTGGGGAAGGTTCCCTCGGCATTGAACACCGTGAGGGCCGTGTCGCTGACACCTCTTACAAAAAGAACCGTGGGTTTTTCCTCTTCTGTAAGTGCGGCTGTGGCCTCTTTTACCATATCTATGTTGTTCTGATA
>CAJFTV010000110.1 GCA_904420055.1 Candidatus Alloscillospira gallinarum
CGGACTTTTGGCAGAAAAGCTGTAAAAAAGCGCAAGCTCTACAACGGCATGATTAAGTGTGACCTGTATATGTATTATTGAGCTGCACTCTGGAATTTTTAAAATCACAAATAATACTGCCGGAGGAGCATGCCTCCGGCGGAGAAGCGATAAAACGGCATTTGCCTCGGGACGTTAAGCGGGGGCAAATGCCGTAATTTGCTGTAAGTTCACAAATATTATACAACTATTTTAAAATACGCACAAAATAAATGTGTAAAATTTTCTAAAAATGTTCAAAAAAACACTTGCAAGTTAGAGCTGCATAGACTATTATAATAAATGCGGTTAGCACTCGAAGATGAAGAGTGCTAACGCAAATAGATGATTGAGTTAATAAATAAAACCATATAAATTTTAGGAGGTAATCCACAATGACACTGAAACCTTTAGCTGACAGAATTATCATGAAACAAGTCGAGGCTGAGGAAAAGACAAAGAGCGGTATTATTCTGACAAGCGCAGCTCAGGAGAAGCCCCAGATGTTTGAGGTTATTGAAGTTGGCCCCGGCGGCATGGTTGACGGTACAGAGGTCAAGATGACGGTTAAAAAGGGCGATAAGGTCATAACCGGAAAATACACCGGCACAGAGGTCAAAATTGACGGTGTTGAGTATGTTATCGTAAAGCAGAGCGATATTCTCGCAATTGTAGAGTAATTTCCAAAATACAGGAGGTTTTAAATTATGGCTAAACAGATTATTTACGGCGAAGAAGCTCGCCGTGCCCTTGAAGAGGGCGTTAACCAGCTTGCAAATACAGTTAAACTGACAATTGGCCCCAAGGGCAGAAACGTAGTTCTTGAGAAGAAGTACGGCGCCCCCCTCATCACAAACGACGGCGTTACAATCGCAAAGGAGATTGAGCTTAAAGACCCGTTCCAGAATATGGGTGCACTTTTAGTCCGCGAGGTATCCTCTAAGACAAACGACGTGGCCGGCGACGGTACTACAACCGCTACTGTGCTTGCACAGGCCATGATTCACGAGGGTATTAAGAACGTCGCTGCCGGCGCAAACCCCATGGATATGCGCAAGGGTATCCAGAAGGCTGTTGCAACCGCTGTTGACGCTCTGAAGAAGAACAGCCAGCCTGTGTCCGGGACAGCTGACATCGCACGTGTCGGCGCTGTGTCCTCCGGCGACGAGGAGATTGGAAAGCTCATTGCAGAGGCCATGGAGAAGGTCTCACAGAACGGCGTTATCACTGTTGAAGAGTCCAAGACAGCCGAGACATATTCCGAGGTTGTTGAAGGCATGCAGTTTGACAGAGGCTACATTACCCCCTATATGGTAACAGACACAGACAAGATGGAGGCGGTTATCGACAACCCCTACATTCTTATCACAGATAAGAAGATTTCCAACATTCAGGAGATTCTTCCCGTACTTGAGCAGATTGTTCAGGCAGGCCGCAAGATGGTAATTATTGCAGAGGACGTTGAGGGCGAGGCCCTTGCTACAATTATCCTCAATAAGCTCCGCGGCACATTTACATGCGTTTGCGTAAAGGCTCCCGGCTTTGGCGACAGACGTAAGGAAATGCTGAGGGATATCGCGGCGCTCACCGGCGGCCAGGTAATCTCCTCCGACCTTGGCATGGAGCTCAAGGAGACAGAGGTTTCCATGCTTGGTACAGCCCGTCAGGTAAAGATTTCAAAGGACAACACAATTATTGTTGACGGCGCAGGCGCTGCTGAGGATATTCAGGCACGTGTAAACCAGATTAAGGGCGAGATTGAGACAACCACTTCCGATTACGACAGAGAGAAGCTCCAGGAGCGTCTGGCAAAGCTCTCCGGCGGCGTGGCGGTAATTAAGGTCGGCGCAGCTACAGAGACAGAGATGAGAGAGAAGAAGCTCCGCATTGAGGACGCTCTCAACGCCACACGTGCAGCTGTTGAAGAGGGTATTGTGGCCGGCGGCGGAACGGCATATGTAACCGCGGCTAAGGCAGTTAAGGAGCTTTTAAAGGACGCAGCTGGCGACGAGAAGACAGGTATCGCACTTGTCGCAAAGGCACTTGAGGCTCCCATTAAGCAGATTGCTGTAAACGCAGGCCTTGAGGGTGCTGTAATCCTCGACAAGGTTGAGGCAAGCAATGACCCCGCTTACGGCTTCGATGCAGCGAAAGAGGAGTACTGCGATATGATTAAGGCCGGCATTGTTGACCCGACCAAGGTTTGCCGCAGCACGATTGAGAACTCCGCATCGGTTGCATCTATGGTGCTCACAACAGAGTCCCTCGTTGCTGACATTCCCGAGCCTCCCGCTCCGGCAGCACCTGCCGGACCTGACATGTCCGGAGGCATGTATTAATAAACCTATAGAGGAATAATGCAAGGCCCGCGGCGAATTTTCGCCGTGGGCCTGCTTACATTATAAGGTGAGATTATGGATTACAACTTACTCAGGGAGGCAGGCGTTAGCCGGTACGGAGTGATAAGCACAGGGGAGATTGCGTTTTACCCGGAGATACGTGAGATATGTGAGGGAAATGCCTGCCGGCAGTATGGAAAAACCTGGGCATGTCCACCGGGAGTTGGTACGGTGGAGGAGTGCCGCAGGAGATGTATGCGCTTTTCAAGCGCCATAGTGTTTTGCGGCGAGTACAAAATAGAGGACTCTTTTGACTTTGAGGGAATGGCCCGGGGCCACAGGGAGTTTAAAAAATTGTGTGACAGATTGTATGACGCGGTGAAAGGCGAGCTCCGTGACTTCCTGCTCCTTTCAAATGAGGGGTGCATAAGGTGTGAAAAATGTACTTACCCCTCCGATTTGTGCCGTATGCCGGAGAGACTTTTCCCCTCGGTTGAGGGCTTTGGAATAAACGTGAGTGAGCTCGCCGGACGTGCCGGAATACCGTATAAGAGGGACAGCGGTACGGTGTCGTACTTTGGCGTACTTATGTGTGACCTGTGAAAATTGCAGATGGCCTGACTGAGGAAATTCTTAAAATTATATTATTTTCGGAACTTTTCTTTAAATCTTCAGTCCATTATAGTATACTGAGAAAAATATGGGACGAGTTTTTGAGTATATAAGAGGTTTACATAATGATGAAAGGCTTGTGGAAAAGAATAACCGCAGTGCTCATATGCGCATGTATGCTGCCGGTATGCCTGTACGGCTGCAGTGATAAGGACGACACGGAGAGTAATCTGCCGGACGGCGATGTCGGAACGGCACCGGACACCGGAGAGGCCGGCCTTTTCGGCACGGACGGCGTAAAAGCCGCAGGAAGTGCCGATGCTGTTTATTCTGCCTTAACCGGGGATTATACTGCCTACTACGGGACACTTCCTTCGTTTTTGGGAGAGGCTCTGGAGAATACACCGGCAGTGTATGACGCGGGTGATGTCGCATTTCTCCCGGAGAGCGGCTATACAAAGTGCAGTACCTTTGCCATTTACGGGGAGTATATGTATTATGTCCAGGGAAATACCCTGTATATTGTGCATTTGAGCGGCGGGGAGACACAGCTTGTATCTGAGGTTGAACTGTTTCCAGGTGAGTACACCGAAGGAGGCGACAGCCAGGACCCGGAGATGTACGATTACGGCTATGAAAACGCCAGCGGCCTGTTTGTGTCCGGCGATACGCTCTGCGTTGTGACGGCGGCATACCACTACAGTGAGCGCCTGTCTGATGACAGCCAGTGGGTATACAGCGAAATTAACAGCTCAAAAGTTCGGTTTTACAGCATAGCCGACCCGGTAAATCCCATTGAGATGGGCAGTGCGGGCCAGGACGGCAACCTTGCCGGGGCGTACATGTATGACGGCACGATATATCTTGTGTCCTCCTACAGTGTTACGCTGCAGGAGGGAGAGACAAGCGGATTTATTCCCTGGACGTATGTTGGAGACGCAGGTACGGAGATATCGGGAGAGAACATATATATGCTCCCATGCATTACGGGCAGTCTCTACACCGTGATTGGCGCATACAGTCCGGAGAGCATGACGCCATCTTCAAGCGCCGCAGTGTTCGGCGGGCATGGCAGGCTCTATGCCGGGGAAAACGCGCTTTATATGCTGTACTCTGCAACGGTTAAGATAACTGGTGAGGAGTACACGGACGGCGCATATACCGTGACCGACTGCACGGACACATACGCTACAACAGGTGTTAAGTTTGCGCTGGACGGGGAAATCAGCTACGCCGGCGGGATAACCGTTGAGGGCGGGATTAAAAGCACATATGCAATCGCTGAAGCTGACGGCAGCCTCATGTTTGCCGCAACCGCCGACAGGAGGGAGTACGGCCAGTATCTGGACGCGGAAAACGGGTGGTCAAACGACAAGGAGTATGAGAGCAGCACCATAAATTATCTGTACATTTTAAATGACGACATGAGCCTTCTTTCCGGGACGGAGGATATATCCCAGAGGGAAATGACCGCCGTGAGTTTTTCCGGAAGTGAGGCGTATATACAGGGGCCGGCTGGAGGAACTGTAATTGATATAACGGATAAGAGCGCCCCGAAAGCTTCAGACGGGTCAGAAAGTATCGTTTTTCCATATCTTGTAAGGCATTACGCCGACAATCTGTATTTTGCCATAAACCTCACGGAAGACAGCAGCTTTGAGGCGGTGGTGTATGACGTGTCGGACGGGGTGAAGGAGGTCTCAAAGCTCCCGATTGAGGGTGACCCGTCTCCCGCGGTGAGCAGCCCCGGCTCCGTGCTGATAAATCCGGAGGAGGGGCTTGTGATAGTTCTGCTGGCCGGAGGAGCGGCAGTATACCGATTTGACGGGAATACACTTTCCTATGCCGGAGCTTTTGAGTTTGATTACCAGACCGGCGGCATGATGACAGTTCTGATGGGAGACATGCTTTACGCTGTTTCACGCCACGGAGTGACAGTGTGCGATGTAAATGCCATGACACAGCTTGCCGATGTGGTTTTTGCCAGTGAGCCTGAGGAGAACGTGGGACTGGGCTAAAGGATTGTCAGAGAAAACCTTTTTCCTGAGCAGGAAGGGCATATCCCCGGGGACTTATTTCCCTTTTTAATTGCCTTTATAATCCGGGTTTTACGGAAGTATGTAAACTCCCGGCCGCATTTTAAGCATGTAACCTTATATTTTGCCTTTAAAGCTGCGGCGTCTTCCGCAGCTTTAAAATTTTCAGACAGGCGTCTGCCGTCGCCGCCGGCCTTTATGCAGAGACTTTGCCACAGCTTATCGTGCCCGTGGCTCTCCCCGGTCAAAAGGGCGGCAGCTGCGTGGGCGTATTCGTGGTATGCTGTATTCCAGAATTTTTCCGGGTCGTCTTTTAAAAATTCCGCGATGGTTATGCTCACGGGTACGGCTCTGCCGCCCGCGTCCCGGACATATCGGCAGACGCCAAGCTGGCGTATACTGCGGGAGGAAAAGCGAATAATAACACTGTCTGTGGATATTTTAAAGACCTTATCCAGCCGGCGGTATTCATCTCGTATATCTTTCTCTGTAAACATAAGCCACCTGTAAACTTGTGTAAAAAAATAGTGTGCCGCAAGGGCTTTTTTATATTATATCATAACTGTATATTTGAAAAAAACCTTGATATACCATGTCGAAATTTGATATTATTAAATGTGGACGCAGGCAGCATTTTCCTGCGAAAATGAATAACGGGAGTTGAGACAATGCTTGAACTTAAAAATATTTCCTGCAAGACAGAGGAAGGCAAGTATATTCTCAAAAATATAAACCTCACCATAAGTGAGCGGTTTGTCGCCATAACCGGGCCTAACGGCAGCGGCAAGTCCACTCTTGCAAAGATAATCACCGGCATCATGGCGCCGTCAGGAGGACAGATACTCTTGGACGGAGAGGATATCACCGGAATGTCCATAACTGAGCGGGCACAGCGCGGCGTGAGCTTCGCGTTTCAGCAGCCCGTGCGCTTTAAGGGACTTACGGTGCGGGACCTCATAACGCTTGCCGCGGGAAAGAAGCTCTCAGTGTCGGCCGCATGTGACTATCTCTCTGAGGTGGGGCTCTGCGCGCGAGAGTATATAAACAGAGAGCTTAACGGCTCCCTTTCCGGCGGTGAGCTGAAGCGAATTGAAATCGCCATGATTAACGCGAGAGGCACAAAGCTCACAATATTTGACGAGCCTGAGGCGGGTATTGACCTCTGGAGCTTTAACAGCCTGATAAAGGTTTTTGAAAACATGTATGACAGAACAAAGGGCAGCATAGTTATTATATCTCACCAGGAGCGTATACTTGATATAGCGGACAAAATAATTGTTCTGAAAGACGGCGAGGTTGAGAAGGTGGGGACAAAGGAGGAAATTCTTCCCTCTATACTCACCGCTTCAGTTTCATGCCCGAAAATAGAAGGGAGTAATGAATAATGGACGAGATTCAGAAAACTCTGCTTCAGCAGGTTGCGGGTATACATGAGGTTCCCACCGGGGCATACAGCCTACGCATAGACGGAAAGCTTGTGGGAAAAAATTCCAGCGAGAACATAGAAATTGTAAAAAAAGAGGATTTGCCCGGCATAGACATATATATAAAGCCGGGTACGAAAAAAGAGAGCGTACACATACCGGTTATTATTGCCCAGACCGGAATTAAAGAGCTTGTTTACAACGATTTTCACATTGGAGAGGACTGCGATGTGACCATCGTTGCGGGCTGTGGCATACACAATGGCGGCGCCGAGACAAGTGAGCACAGCGGAATACACAGGTTTTTCCTGAAGAAAAACGCCAGGGTGAAATACATTGAAAAGCACTACGGTGAGGGGGACGGAAACGGCGAGCGCATTATGAACCCTACCACGGAGGCGACCCTTGAAGCGGGGGCTTACCTTGAGATGGAGACAACCCAGATAAAGGGAATTGACTCCACCAAGCGTATGACCCGCGGAAAGGTGGGCCCCGGCGCCACGTTTGTGGTCCATGAAAAACTTCTCACTCACGGAAAACAGTATGCCGAGACGGCTTTTGAGGTGGAGCTTGACGGTGAGGACGCCCATACCCACGTTGTGTCCCGCTCAGTCGCAAGGGACAGCTCAAAGCAGCTCTTCCTGTCAAAGATTAACGGAAATACAAAGTGCACCGGCCGTTCGGAGTGCGACGCTATTATAATGGACGGCGCATCGGTAAGCGCCATTCCGGAGATAAACGCAAACAACCCGGACGCGTCTCTTGTGCATGAGGCGGCTATAGGCCGGATTGCCGGGGAGCAGCTTATAAAGCTCATGACACTGGGCCTTACGGAAAAAGAGGCTGAAAACCAGATAATAAACGGATTTTTGAAGTAAAGAGCAGCCCCTGATACCATCTGGTATCAGGGGCGTTTTTTAAATTTCATATACTGCGGTAAAAAGTACGAGGTCGTCGCTGCCTGTGTTTTCAATGCAGTGGCTTGAGCCCACAGGACATATATGGCATGTGCCGGGGGACAACAGCTCCTCAGCTTCGCCGCACAGTGCGCGTCCCGTTCCGCTTATCACATAGTTTATATCGACGCTTGTTTCGTGGCGGTGCATGCCAATCCCGGCGCCGGCGGGGATTTTTGCGGTCATGACCTTGCCGCCTGAAAATGGGGACATTTTTGCGGAGACGGAGCCGCTGCCGCTGTTTAAGCCGGGAATTGTAATTTCTTTAAAAGTGTTGAAGTCAATTAACATGTGAAGCTGTACCTCCCTGAAAGAGGTTATGTCATGTTTGCAAAGCGCTCTACGGCCTTTGTAAAGCTCTCAATTGTCTTGTCCGGGTCTCCGTGCTCAATCCCGTCTCTCACGCAGTGCTTTATGTGCCCTTCCAGTACCACCTGGCCGCACTTGTGCAGGGCGGATTTTGCGGCGTTTATCTGGGAGAGAACGTCCTCACACGGTATATCCTCGTCCACCATGCGGTCGATTGCCTGGACCTGACCGATTATTTTTTTCAGCCTGCGGTGAAGGTTTTCCGCGTCCATACACTGTTTCATATACAAAGCCTCCCGTGACGGTAGAAAGTAAAAATATTATATATTTTGCCCGTCAATTTGTCAAACAGAGCCCGTGACGGCAAGGCATGGCCGCTGACAGATACGCACACACTGTAAGGCGGCAGAGATGCTTTAAAAGTTTGCCAAAGGCGAAAGGAGCCGCGCATATAAAAGTTGACATTGCCGGGAAAACTATTTTATTATATATAAAGATAATTTTATGCCTGAATTGGGAGGAAAAATATGGCAGACACAGTAGTTTTTTCTGATTCATACGTATGGACATTTTTGTGCCAACTGGCAATTTTATTTGGGGCCATGCTTGTTGGAAATGTTATAAGAACGAGAGTACCGTTTATTAAGAAGCTGTATATGCCCTCTGCTCTGCTGGGGGGACTTCTTGTTTTGCTTTTAAAGCTGATTCCGGCCGTAAACGGGTATATAGACAGCGTGACAATGCAGATAATTGCTTACCACTGCCTGGGGCTTGGATTTGCCGCGATGGCGCTGAAGACAATGAAAAATAAAAAGTCGGTATCTACCACTAAAATTGTGGAGAGCGGCGCCATAATGGCCAGTTCATACTTAATACAGGCTGTCGTGGGACTTGTAATATCAGTAGCCGCCTACTTTATTGGACGGTATTTCTATGCGGCCGGTCTCATTCTGCCCATGGGCTTCGGGCAGAGCACCGGAAGCGCCCTCAGCTGGGGCAGCAATTTTGAGACGTCTTACGGCTTTACCGGAGGAGCCTCTTATGGACTGGCTGTTGCCGCTATCGGATTTATTGTCGGCAGCATTGTAGGCGTAGCGTACATGAACATAGCAAGTAAAAAGGGCAAGGTGGTCAGGAGAAGAGGTGTGCATGTAGTTGACGAACCGGAGGAGGTTGATACAAACGAAATACCCAATTCAGAATCCATAGATAAGCTTTCAATACAGCTCTGCTTTATTGCCATAGCCTATATTCTCTCATACGGATTTATGACGCTTTTGAGTCTCAGTGGAATTTCCGCCATAAGCGACCTGGCGTGGGGGCTCAACTTCATGTGGGCGCTTCTATTTGGATTTATAATGAAGCTCATACTCAGCAAGCTGAACAAAAAGGGAATTGTGAAACGCCATTATGTCAACAACAATCTTATGGACAGGGTAAGCGGATTTATGTTTGACCTTATGATTGTCTCCGGTGTAGTTGCCATAGATTTTGAAGATGTGTATACGAATTTGCCCTTGCTCATTGTAACATGTGTGGTTGGCACAATAGTGACATTTATATATGTCAAGGTGGCCACCCAATATACATATAAAGGGTATGCTCTTGAAAGCTTTCTCACAAATTTCGGAACGGTTACCGGTACGGTCAGCACAGGAATGATACTGCTTAGAGAAATCGACCCCACATATTCAACGCCAGCCGCCTCAAATATAGTTTTGCAGAATATACCTTCAATTGCGCTTCTGGCGCCACTTCTGCTTACAATGGGATTTGCGGCTTCCAGTCTCACAAATACGCTTATTATGTTCGGCGTATACCTTGTACTGTTTGTGGCGTATAATATTTTCCTGTTCAGAAGGAAAATATTTAAAAAGCGCTACCTCGGCAAACCGGAAGAGGATTGGACTGAGAATAAAAAGCAGGAATAATTGTGCATTTGGAAGGACTTTCGATGAAAAAAGTGAGGTCAAATACTTATTACAAGGTGATATATAAGCTGTTTCTGCCCCTGTTCAGGATAGTTGCATTCTTTGTATACGGGGTTGCAGCAATACCCAAAAAATACAAGGAACCGATACTGGTGCTGGCAAATCACACCAGCGACATGGACTTCTTGGTGGTGGCGGCTCATATAAGCAATCACATGTACTTTGTCTGTGACAGACATGTGGTTGATAAGGGGCTGTTCGGAAAGCTTTTTAACCGTTGGTTTAACCCCATAGCGGTATTTAAGGGCAGCTATAAGATGGCGGAGGTAATGGAAATCATCCGCCGTGTGCGCAGCGGCGGCAGCATACTGCTGTTTCCCGAGGGGCGCCTGAGTCACAACGGCAAAACACTTAATATTGACCCCGCCACGGCGAAGCTGGCAAAAGCCCTGAAATGCCGGGTTATTACGTTCAGGTCGTCAGGCGGATATTTCAAGCAGCCCCGGTGGCAGGAGCATATGAACACCGGCTGGCTGTTCTCCTCCGGAATTGTAAATGAGTACGATAAGGAATATGTGGCAAATGCGCCGGTGGAGGAACTCTTGCAGCATATAAGAGAGGACCTGTACGTGGACGCCTACGCCGAGCAGGCAAAAAAGCAAAGACGCTTCTGGTTCAAGCGCGGGGCGGAGGGGATTACGCGCTGCTACGACGTATGTCCGAAGTGCCATACCGTTGACACCCTTTATACATACGGCCGCCAGATATTTTGCAAGTGCGGATATAAAATGATATTTGACGCCAAGGGATACCTCCACGGCGACCCGCAGATTGTGTCCACAACTTCTGAGTGGGAAGAGCTACAGAATGAGGTGTACCGCCGGCATTTTGCCGCCGGGGTGTACTTCATGGAAGACAAGGTGATGATGCTTTTTGAATTCAAGGACAAGTGTGAGATATCACTGAGCAATCTGGCAAGCATCGGAACACTTGAGGGCAGAGCCGACAGGATTATCATCGGAGACTTTCAGTTCCTTTTTGAAAAGATTGAAAAAATGGAGCTCATGTTTGGAGGAAGATGGCTCGTTTTTGGATATGAGGGACGGCACTTTATGATTTCAGACAACAATGCGTGCTTTAACAAATATATTGCGCTGTACCTGTGGGCGACAGGACAGCCCATGTAAAATTTTTAAAAAGCGGGATTTATATGGCAGAGATATTTGAAATAACGGATTTTTCCGCGCCGGAGCTGGACGTGTATGCCAGGCTCACGGAAAACCAGCTTGTAAACCGCGCCGACCCGGAAAACGCCATGTTTATAGCGGAGAGCCCCATGGTGATTGAGCGCGCCCTGGACGCCGGGTGCGTGCCGGTGTCGTTTTTAATGGAGCGCCGGCACATAGAGGGTAAGGGCAGAGAGTTAATACGCCGGTGCGGCAATGTCCCTGTATATGCGGCCGGCCTTGAGGTGCTGACAGAGCTCACAGGGTTCCATCTCACAAGGGGTATGCTGTGCGCCATGCGCCGACCGAAGCTTCTAAGCCCTGAGGACATATGCAGAGGTGCCGGCCGGCTTGCCGTCCTTGAAAACGTCATGAACCCGACAAATATAGGGGCTATTTTCCGTTCAGCCGCGGCCCTTGGAATGGACGGGGTTCTCCTGACAAGCCAGGGGAGCGACCCGCTTTACCGGCGGGCAATCCGCGTCAGCATGGGCACCGTGTTTCAGGTGCCATGGGCGTATTTGCCAGAGGACACCGGCCTGACGGAATTTTTACATCAGTTTGGCTTTAAGACTGCGGCAATGGCGCTGCGGCAGGACACCGTGAGCATTGCGGACCCGCGGCTTTTAAGGGAGAAAAAGCTGGCGGTGGTGCTTGGAACCGAGGGGGACGGTCTTGCGGAGACAACTATTTCACGGTGCGATTATACCGTGAAAATTCCAATGTCCAACGGTGTTGATTCCCTGAATGTGGCAGCCGCCAGTGCGGTTGCGTTTTACCAGCTCGGCAGGATTAACAGCGCAGGTATATAAAAGCAGAAAAAACTAAAGTATCCGTGGCTAAACCAGCCGCGGATACTTTTTTGCGCTTTATATATTACAGACGTGTTTTTGCCTTTATCTGTTTCTTGAAATAGTCACCGGTCATATCGGCGGCAACCTTGGACAGGCCGATTACACCGATTAGGTTAGGCAGGGCCATAAGCCCGTTCAGCGTGTCTGCAATGTCCCAGACAAGCTGCATGTCAGCCACCGCGCCAAGCACGACAAAGCCCACAAAGACCACCTGATATATTATGCGGCTTTTTTCTCCGAATATATATTCAAAACAGCGCGTGCCGTAAAGGCCCCAGCTCAATATTGTGGACGCGGCAAAGAGAGTTATGCCCACAGCGATGATAATCGACCCCGCGCCGGAGCCGAACACGGTGGATATTGCGGCAAGGTTCAGGTCGCTGCCGGCCTCAACACCGTAGGGAATGGGTATTCCGGAGCAAAGCAGCATAAGGGCGGTGAGGGTGCATATTACAAAGGTGTCTGCAAAGACCTCAAAAATACCGTAAAACCCCTGACGCACCGGGTCCTTTTCACTTGTGCCGGCGTGGGCGATGGGAGCCGAGCCGAGGCCGGCCTCGTTTGAGAAAATGCCCCTGCGCATGCCCCACACGATACAGGTGCGAACAGAGATTCCAACGGCTCCGCCGGTCACGGCGGAGGGGGAGAAGGCGCCCCGCACAATATCGCTGAGAACTCCGGGAAGGGCGGATATGTTTGCAAATATTACCGCAAGGCACGCAATAATGTATATAAGGCTCATAAACGGCACCAGCTTGGACGTTACGCTGCCTATGCGCTTTATGCCGCCGATAAGGACCACTGCCGCCACTGCCGCTGTGACAAGCCCGATTGGCAGACTTAGGTCATATTTAAAACCGGGGAAGATTGTCCTTATTCCGGCGTCAATACTGTCGGCAATGCTGCCGGCCTGTACCGCGCTGCCAATTCCAAAGGCCGCAAGCGCTCCAAAAGCGGCGAAAATGACCGCCAGCCACTTTGTTTTAAGGCCGCGCTCGATGTAGTACATGGGGCCGCCGACCCAGTCACCGTTTTTATCGCGTTTCCTGTACTTTACGGAGAGAAGCACCTCTGTATATTTTGTCGCCATGCCAAAAAGGCCGGCAACCCACATCCAGAATACCGCGCCGGGGCCGCCAATTGTTATGGCATAGGTGACGCCGGTTATGTTGCCCGTACCCACCGTTGCGGCAAGGGCGGTTGACACGGCCTCAAATGGTGTGACCTCGCCGCTGCCGGCGGAGTGCTTTTCAAAAATTTTGCCGGCGGTATTTTTCATGGCGTGGCCAAATTTTAAAAACTGTACGCCCCTGTTTCTCAGCGTAAGGAGTATACCCGTGAGCGTCAGCACAACGAGCATGGGAACACCCCAGACAAAATCGTTTACCGCCTGATTTATGTTTGCAATCAGCTCCATCAAAATCCCCCTCAAGTTAATGGACAGCCATATATAATATATATCGGAAATACTTTGAGTTATGCAGTGAATTAGGTATGCCCTATGACATATGCGGACACTATTTTAACACATAAACGCAAGAGTGCAAACAGCAAAAAACAGCACCTCGAAAGAGGTGCTTAAACGGATTACTCCTGGCTGAGATTAATTTTGCCGTTTTCTTTCTCATATTCGGCGACACATCTGCGTATCAGATACAGAATCTGGCCGTTGGCAGAACGTCCTTCGTATTCACAGACATAACGGAACTTTTTTAAAAGCTCATCGTCAATTCTCAACCCAAAATGGCGTTCAATTTTCATTTTTTGTACCTCAAATAAATCCGTTATGGACTTATTATAGACCTTTTTTAAAACCGAATACGCAACTAGAGTTGTAGTAGAGTTAGTATAACTCCGAAAATTTGAAAAACTGTACCTGAGCATATAACTGGGGCGCTAATGCAGTGTATTTCGCGAGACAAACTATACCGATTGGTTATAGCTTTGTATTTAACATAGGTATTTGATATTATAGACTTGGAGATTTATAATTATTATAACATATGTGTGGCCGCATTGCCGGCGGCAGAATGGAGACAGAAATGAAATACAAATCCTTGGACGCTGTTATTGAAAATCTGAAAGATGCGGGATTTGGGGAACGGGCGATTTCGGAGTTTTTGGACTGTGTGGAAGCAGGTGACACCGACCGTCAGCTCAAGCTCCTGTCATGTCACAGGGCAAAGCTTCTAAAGCACATACACGCCGATGAAGAGCGGATAAACTGCCTTGACTATCTCGTCTATCAGATTAAGAAGAAGGGGATTTGCGCTGACATAGGACATAGAGGAGAATAAAAAATGAGAATTATAACAAATCAGACATTTGACATGGAGCGGGCTTTGTATGGAAGCGAGGACATATGCGTCAGAGACTGTAAGTTTGACGGGCCGGCCGACGGGGAGAGCGCATTCAAGGAGTGCTCCGGCATTACAGCGGAGAGATGTTATTTCAATTTGAGATATCCGTTCTGGCATGACCACGGACTTAAGATTTCAGATTGTGAGCTTACAGAGCTGTGCCGTGCGGCACTGTGGTATTCAGACGGCGCCGAAATTGTGGGGACCAGGTTACACGGTATTAAGGCCCTGCGGGAGTGTGCTGACATAACGGTGAAAAACTGTGATATAATCTCACCGGAGTTCGGATGGTCTGTCACGAATATTGCGATGGAGGACTGTACGGCCGAGAGCGAGTATTTTATGATGAGGTCCAGAGGACTGAGATTTAAAAACGTCAGAATGAAAGGAAAATACTCTTTCCAGTATATTGAGGACGCTGTGTTTGAGAACTGCGTGTTTGACACAAAGGACGCCTTTTGGCACGGAAAAAATGTGACGGTAAAGGACAGTGTTGTAAAAGGGGAGTACCTCGGCTGGTATTCAGATGGGCTGACGCTCCAAAATTGCAGGATTGTCGGGACACAGCCCCTGTGTTACTGTAAAAATTTGAAGCTTATTGACTGCATTATGGAGGACACGGACCTGGCTTTTGAAAAGTCTGAGGTGGAGGCGAGGGTAAAGTCCCCCATTGTGAGCGTAAAAAATCCCCGCTCCGGCAGGATTTACGCTCCTGCAGTGGGAGAGATAATAATGGACGATAAAAATGCGGAGGGCAGCGTGATTATCTGCGGTGACGGTGGCTTTGCCTGCGCATAACTTTTGATTATTGAGAGGAGTATGACTATGTATTACAATGATTTTAAGGGACTTTTACTTCCGGCACTTGGTATAGGAACTATGCGGCTGCCCACCATAGACGGAGACGACAGCAGAATTGACGAGAAAGAGGCCGTGTCAATGGTTGAATATGCCATGAAAAACGGCAGCAATTATTTTGACACGGGCTGGGGATATCACGGGGGACAGTCGGAGGTGTTTTTGGGAAAGGCCCTGAAAAAGTACCCCCGGGACAGCTTCTATATTGCCGACAAGTTCCCGGGATATGACCTTGACAATATGGACAAGGCAGAGAAAATTTTTCCGCAGCAGCTTGAGCGGTGCGGTGTTGACTACTTTGATTTTTACCTCTTTCACAATGTGTGCGAGCTGAATATTGACGCATACCTGAATCCCAAATACGGAATTTTCGAGTACCTGATGGAGCGCAAAAAAGAGGGGAAAATACGTCATCTCGGTTTTTCAGCTCATGGCAGCTACGGGGTGATGAAGCGCATTTTGGAGGCATACGGCAGTGAGATGGAGTTCTGCCAGATTCAGCTAAACTACCTGGACTGGGAGTTTCAGGAGGCAAACAAAAAGGTTGAGCTTTTAAATGAGTATGGTATACCGGTATGGGTAATGGAGCCGCTCCGGGGAGGAAAACTTGCGGCGCTCAGTCCGGAAGACGAGGAGACGCTGAAAAAACTCCGGCCGGAGGAATCGGTGCCAGCGTGGGCGTTCAGGTTTTTGCAGACAATGCCTGTGGTGATGACCCTGTCGGGAATGTCGAATATGGAGCAGATGAGGGC